>NZ_JAAKNE010000029.1:0-41817 GCF_049170755.1 Aeromonas sp. 604176 | reverse complement strand
ACCACCGAGTGGAACGGCAAGTTCATCATGGAGGTCAACTACGAGTACTCCAAGGATCTGTTCCACTACTGCATCGAGCGTGAAATCCCGTTCATTTACGCCTCTTCTGCCGCGACCTACGGTGGCCGCAACGACAACTTCATCGAAGATCCCAAGTTCGAACAGCCGCTCAACGTCTACGGCTACTCCAAGCAGCTGTTTGACCAGTACGTGCGCCGCTGGATGCCGGAGATCAACTCTCAGGTCGTTGGCCTCAAGTACTTCAACGTCTACGGCCCGCGCGAGCAGCACAAAGGCTCCATGGCTTCCGTCGCCTTCCACCTCAACACCCAGGTGAAGAAGGGCGAGAATCCCAAGCTGTTCGAAGGTTGCGATGGCTTCCCGAACGGTGGTCAGATGCGTGACTTCATCTATATCGACGACGTCTGCAAGGTAAACCTCTGGTTCTGGCAGAACCCGCAGCACTCCGGCATTTTCAACTGCGGTACCGGCCGTGCCGAGCCATTCCAGAACGTGGCCGAAGCGGTGATCAAGCATCATCAGAAGGGGTCTATCGAATACATCCCCTTCCCGGATCACCTCAAGGGTCGCTACCAGAGCTTCACCCAGGCTGACATGACCAAGCTGCGCAGCGTGGGTTATGACGCCGAGTTTAAAACCGTTGCCGAAGGGGTAGCGGATTACATGGCCTGGCTCAACCGCTAACAGGTGAGCACAACGCGGCAGTTTGAGCGCAAAACCGGAAGTGGGCACTCGCCTGCTTCCGGTTTCTGGTCTCTGTGGCTGCTTGCCGTTCCTCTCTTCTCTACCGGGTAACCGCGCGATGAATATATTGATGGCACTCTCCCAGCTCGAGGTAACGGGAGCTGAGGTCTATGCCACCACGGTCGGCAACGAACTGACCCGGCGTGGTCACAACGTCTTTTATGTATCAGATACCCTGACCAAGCCGACTCTTGGCCCAGTCTTCAAGCTGAGATTCAACAAGCGCAGCATTCTGCGCCGCTTCTGGCACGTCTTCTACCTTATCTATCTCATCAAAAAGCACCATATCCAGTTGGTGCATGCTCACTCCCGCGCCTCCGGCTGGAGCAGTTATGTGGCCTGCAAGCTGACTGGTACCCCGATGATCACCACGGTTCATGGTCGCCAGCCGGTGCACGCTTCGCGCAAGGCATTCCATGCTCTCGGCTATCGGGCAGTTGCCGTTTGTGAGGATATTGCCCATCAGATTGTCGACAATCTGGGGGTCGATCCCGCGATCGTGCAGGTGCTGCGCAACGGTATCGAAACCGACAAATTCCAGCCTGTGCCAGCGCCGGACAATCCCAAGCCGGTGATCGCCATCATTGGCCGTTTGAGCGGCCCCAAAGGGGAGCTCTGTTACCGTCTGCTCGACGAGGTACTCGATCTGGATGCCTGCAAGGTGCGGATTGTCAGTGGTACCAAGGTACCGGAGCGCTTTGCCCGTTTCGAAGGCCGTGCCGAGTTTGTTGGGTACGTCGATGATGTTCCCGCTCTGCTGGCTGGCAGCGATTTGGTGATAGGTGCCGGTCGGGTGGCGATGGAAGCACTGCTCTGTGGTCGGCCCGCCTTTGCCATTGGTGAAGCCAGGGCCATTGGACTGGTGACCGAACAGAATCTAGATGATGCTCTGGCCAGCAATTTTGGCGATATCGGCCCCAAGGATCTGGCTATCGATTTTGCTGCCCTTAAGGGAGAAATCGAGACCGCTTTGACCAGCAAGACGGTGCCGGAAGCCATTCGGCAACGCATTCAAGATGAGTATGGCTTGCAGGGAGTGGTATCCGGCCTCGAAACCATCTATCAGGATGCCGTAGTCGAAACTCTGCGCCGCGAGATGCCCGTCATCATGTACCACCGCTTTATCGAACAGGACAGCGAGAAAGGGGTGCATGGTACCTGGATGCCGATCACCATGTTCGAGAAGCATCTGCGACTGATGAAGTGGCTCGGCTACGAAACCCTGACTTTCCGCGATTTGGCGGACAAAGGCTTTATCCACCGTCTGCAATACGGCAAGAAGTACCTGATGATCACCGCCGATGACGGCTATCAGGACAACCTGACCCGCATGCTGCCGCTGCTGGAAAAATATGGTTACAAAGCTGTGGTGTACGTGGTCACCGGTGAAGGCTATAACCGTTGGGATGTGGAGCATCCGACCAATCCGGACACCAAGGTTTCATTGATGAGTGGTGAGCAGGTCAAGGCGTTGGCCGCTAGCGGTCATGTGGAAATTGGTGGTCATACCCTGACCCATCCCCGCTTGAGTCAACTTACTGCCGAACAACAAGCCCATGAAATTCAGGAGAATAAACGCCAACTGGAGGCCCTGCTTGGCCATCCGCTGCTCTCGTTTGCCTACCCTTACGGAGATATGAACGAGAGTGCCAAGGAGCAGGCTATCGCCGCCGGGTATCGTTTTGCCGTCGCTACCAATAGCGGCCCCAAAGCAATGCACCAGGACCCTTTCCAGATCCGCCGGATTGCCATCTTCCCCCGTACCGATGTATTCGGGCTGTGGCGAAAAATTCGTGGGAATTATGTGTTCAGGAAATAACTTGTGAATTTAGATAAAAATTGCCTACGACTAAATATTATTGTGCAATTTGCAGCTTTTTTATTTGGCGCAATAGTTTTAACGGTCCCCAGTGGCTATGGATATGGGCCCAGCATTTTAGTTTTGGCAAGTGTTTTTGTCTTTTGGCGTAAAAAATATTATTTGGCAATGAGTTCAGAGGTGAAAATATTATCATATATATTCATCTCTTTTTTTGTCATCCAAGCAGTATCAATCGGGATTGATGGTGGCGCACTCAAAGAGTTAGATCGACCAAGTCGTTTGTTAATGGCTGCAATGACCTTACCTTTATTAAGTGTGTTCCCCATTAACATAAACGTTCTTATTGCTGGCCTCTCTATAGGAGCTGTGAGCTCAGGTCTAATCGCAATATATGAAAAGTTTTATCTTGGAATGCCTCGAGCTTTTGATGAAAGCATGCCAATTCAGTCAGGAAACATCAGCATGACATTGGCATTGTTATGTCTGTGTGCTTTTTTCTGGTTCCGCCATTTAGGGAAGAAAAACATTGCTGCCTTTATGCTTCTTTCATTTTTAATGGGGGGGATAGGCAGTTTTCTCTCCGGGACCAGAGGTGGCTGGGTTTTACTTCCAATCGTCTTGTTTACAATAGTTTTTTATTTTAGAAAACAGCTATCCCTCAAAGATGGTCTCTATGCAAGCACTGTATGTGCCTTGTTGCTTTTCTTGGCTATGCTTCCGCAAAGTGGCGTAATGGATAGGATATATAATGCAAAAGCGGATGTTGTTCATTATTTTGATGGTGTGAATCCGGATACATCTCTAGGCATTCGATTGCAGTTGTGGGAAAGTGCATATAACTCTTTTTTGGAAAAACCAATTTTTGGTTGGGGAAATAACGGAATTCGCTTATCACAATTAAACCAATATAATAATGGTTCTATATCCGAGTTCATTTATAATTTTAACTCACATGCACATAATCAATTTTTAGATGAATTGGCTAAACGCGGCATTATAGGCTTCTTGATGTTAGCTCTGCTGTACTTTTATCCACTTTGGGTTGCGAGTAAAAATAGAGATAACTTATTGGTCAGTAGTATGTTGGCGGTTTCATCATTAACTCTTGTTGATTATAGCTTGAGTCAAGCATTTATAAGTCATAACTCCGGGATGATATTCTTCATGTTTTTATTTTCGGCTTTAATTACCACAATAAAGGTATCGCCTTTGGAGGGAAGAAAATGATTAAGAAATTGCAATCATGGCGCGATATCATTCGTCGTAAAATAGGGATTGTGCTTTTTGACCGATCTTTGAAATCAGCTTCAAGTAAAGATGGTGCTATAGTCTTTGTTCGTTGGGATGCCAAATTGGGGGATGCCATAGTATCATCTTGGGTCGCTCGTGAAATAAAAAAGAAGTTTCCAGGCAAAAAAGTAGTTGCAATTACAACCCCTGAGATGAGGTCTTTATTTAAAAACCAATTTCTTTTTGATGAAGTTTATTCTATTCCGAAAAGACCAAGTTATGCAGCACTCGCCTCATTGGCTAGAGATATAGGAGATATTGAATATCTTGTTCATCTTACTAATGAAATGAAGATGAAAGATATTTTCTTTATCTCAAAATTATCTGTAAAAAATGTTATTGGTATAGATGACAAAATAAAATGTGTGAATATTAAAATTGGTCATTTAACCAAGAATATTCACTTCTCACAGAAGTTTGCCTTGGCCGTTAATAAAATGGGGGTTGATAACCCCGATACAGATTATATTGTTCCAGAATATCTTGAAGATGAGTCAAGCGTTAAATCTAGCTGGCCTGATAATCCCACAATCTGTTTTAATCCTTACGGTAGTGGCAGCTCACGAACATTTAATGATGAAAAAATTATCGAGATCCTGAAGGTTATGTTGAGCAAGCCTGGATATAATGTATGTTTGCTCTATCCACCGATAAAGAAAATTGAAACAGAACACAATATCAGGAGAATGCCTGATATCTTAAGGGAAAGAGTTATCACACATGACTCATCCCATTCTTTAGGTGTTCTATTCGCTCAAATAAGAAATAGTATCGGTATCGTGTCTGTAGATACGGCGACAGTACACATTGCCGCAGGGCTGAAAAAACCTATATTTGGAATATATAATGATAATTTTGGTAAAGGTGAAAACCGGGAGTGGTTACCAAATTTTGAGAAAGCCATGGTAATGTATGTTGATGCCAAAAAAGAACAAAATGTAAACTACATTAATATGGAGGAGTTTGAGAATCAATTTAATGATTGGTATGTTCAGTACATAGCACAATAATTTAGATTTCTGCACCATAGCCTGGTGCAGAATAAAAATTAAAGCATCGCCTTTATGTATTTATTTACCCATATATCTAGTCTGTATTGATTTTTTATCTCGTCAGATATGTGATGATAAGGGATCGTTAAAAAGTCAGGTGAGACTTTTAGATCTGTATCTGTTATGCAAAATATATTGTTGGGATGAAAGAACGGAAATGTCTCTGCGGTATTGTTATTTGATATTATTTTTTGTTCATAGGCAAGAGACTCAAAGAATCTAAAAGACAAGCCTTTTTGTGACTGGTATCCTATATCAAGAATACAGTGATAAGCCGATGAGATTGCCAATAGTTCATCACCAGTAATTGGCTTGGTAATTATTTCGATTCTCTTGTCTCTTATTTTTTTGATCTTTCGGTGGTGATCAACATAAATCATGATTTTAATTTTTAAGTCTGGGTTGGCATCCAGAAATGCAGTCATAAAGGCGTAGCGTTCACGATCAAAGCTAAAAATACCAAACACATCACCATCATAGTTTCTGTTTGGTTGGAGTGGGGTTAAATTCTTTTTATAGTAGTTAGTTACTGGTGTAAAGCCATATTTTTTAACATCTTGCGGATCAAAGCTCAAAACTTTATCAAAAAGTGAAATGTTTTTGATATTATTTGGCATTCTGAGAGTACTGTCCCACAGGTGGCAAATCATCCTGTTGGTGCATTTTTTGAGCTGTGTCAGATGTTCTGCCGTGTAAATATCAGGATTAGTGAGGATAGTGATATCGAAGTGGCGGTTTTTTGTAAAACCATTCAAAAACTGGGTGGTCGACAGCCAGCTTCTTTCTTGTTTTAAATTTCTTTTAAACAGAGCCTTTGAAATTAAGTTTGATATTCTCTCTACTGGGTGCAGGTAATCATATCTAGATATTTCTCCATTCTCAATAAATGTAACCACGTGTCCTTGTTGTCGCATCTCTTCAACTATCGGGGTAATGAGCCCTGCGTTATCAATACCTATTAATAGGATATTCATTGGATTAGCTCTCAAAATGACATTTCAATGTTATTTCATTAAATTTAATAAACTAAAGTGACATAAATGATTTTATGGTCTCTGTACTAGAGAATGGGCTGTAAAAATGATCTGGTATATGCATTTTATCAATATCCATATGAGATATTTTTTGCGCTATTTTGGGAATGTCAAAAAGGGCGCAAAGGTTATCTTGCAGTGGCCCAGTAAGAATTTCTGCCGGTCCAGACGGGCAATCCACGCTGATCACCGGGGTATGGCAGATGAGTGCTTCAATAAGCACTGTTGGCAGCCCTTCAGCATCGGATGTCAGGATGAGCGCCTGAGCGGCTTTGATATAGGGGTAGGGGTTCTTCTGAAAGTCGATGATCTTCACCTTGCTGGCAAGGTTCATCTCCTCGATCATGGCTTCAATGTGAGGGCGTCGCTCCCCTTTGCCCATCAGAACGAGTGGCGTAGCAACGCCGCTTAGCTGATATGCCTGCAAGAGACGATCGTGGCGTTTTCGTTCTTCGAAGGTGCCGACATGGATAAAATACTTTTCAAATGGCTTGTTGAAAGGCTCATCGGCCAACGCCTGAATTTTCTCGATATCAAACGGATTGTAGATAACCTGACACGATTTTGGTGTGGCTCTTACATTGTGCAAAATGTCGTCCGCGATGCCACGAGATACGCAGATCAGTTTCTTGCCATTATAGAAACGCTTGAATTTTTCATATCCTTTGGCATTGTCTTTGGCAAAGCCGGTGACATTTCCGTGGATCCAGTAATAAATATTCAGTGTATCAGGCAGGTGTCTGGTAATTTTGTCACATGAGCATGAGATAATTACGTCAGGCGAGATCTCTTGGACTTTTTTCAAGATCAGAGATGCTTGTATTTTTTCAACCGCAACATTGGATATGGCTTTAGTCAGCTTTGTGACAATGCCAAGATTAATCGGGTGAATGTTGTCAGGTAGCGTATGGTCTATTTTTTCCCGCAAGGTAAACAAGGTAACATCGACACCTGCATCTTTTAGCAAGGATGCGGTATTGAGCAGAACCTTTTCCGCACCACCACCATACAAGTCTTCAACAATGAATAAAAACTTTTTAACTGGTGGGGTCATAACTGCTCCGCGGGTCTCATAACTGACTGGTAAATCTACTAAAAATGTGAATCGTAAACGAGCAAAATCAGGTGGCAACTGTTAAAGTCGTTAGCAATTTTTTCAATAGGTGTGGATCAATGATTGGTCTTAGTGGGCGCTACCATAACGCATTATTCGCGGCCTGTATATTTGCCGGGCTGCTGCTCTCCTGGTTGTTTTCTGTTAATCAGCTCCTCACCGGCGACCAGACCCAGATGCTCTACAAGGGTTACCTTGGAGCCTATGAGGGGGTCTGGCTCAGCTATGGCAATGCGGCGAGTGCGGTGGGCAATGTGCCGGGGAGCTTGTCGGCCTGGCTGATTGGTGGGCCGCTGCTACTGTGGGATTCTCCCTATGCCCCCATGGTGTTGCTTCTGGTGATGCGGTTGGTCGGTTTTCTGCTATTTGATGCGGTTATCCGCCAGGTGTTTGTTGACCCCGTATCGAAGGGCAATGCGCGGTTGCTGTTTCTGGTGCTCTGCTGGCTCAACCCCTGGTTCCAGTATGAGAGTTTGCTCTACAACCCCTCCTATCTCTTCCTCTTCTCGGCCATGCACTGCTGGTCGGCCTGGCATATGCGCGATCGGGCCTCATTCTGGCACATGATTGTTCACCTGCTGGCTATCGGTATGGCAATGCAGTTGCACTACTCCTGGCCGCTGCTGGCTGTGATCTCCACCTACCTCTTCTGGCGCCGCATCCTCAAGGTGAGCTGGAGCGGGGTGGTGGTCGCTGCCCTGCTGATCGGTGCATCTCTGATCCCCTACGCCATGGAAGTGATGAGCAACAGCCATATCACCCAGAACGTCGATCCCGAAGCGCGTCAGCGCTATATCGGATGGGGGCTGGTGCATGTCTATCCGGTGCTGAAATCGGTGCTCTACTGGCTGCGTTACGGCTCCTGGCTGTTTGCCAGCAAGCTGGTCAACGACACCCAGTTCATCTGGCTGGCGGGTCATGAATATTTGCAGATGACAGCAGTCTGGCTGTGGCGGGTGGTGATCTACGGGGTGGGCTCTGCCACCGTGTTGCTGGCGGCCAAGGCCAACTGGCAACTGTGGCGGGATCTCAAGCCGCGTCTGCTGCGCAGCGACCGTGCATCAGTGGACGGCACGAGCTGGCTCGGCCTCTATGCGCTGGCGGCCGTATTGGCTGTGCTGGTGAGTGCGGCGCTCTCGCCCATCATCTTTAACTATTGGCACCTGATGCTGATATTCCCCTATGCCCTGTTCCCGATCCTGCTGTTGCTGGTTAGCTGGAGCCGCAACCATCCTCAGTGGGTTGGCAAGGGGCTGCTGGCAGCCACCCTGTTCTGCACCGCTGTGAACCTGATTGCGGCGAGCGACAGCACCAAGTTCTCCTATCAGGCGGACTACAAGCAGCAGGTGCAGGAGTATTTGCAGGAGATGAAGCTGCAACCCAAGTAACTGGGTTGTGTGATCAGTCGAAGGGAGGCGTAATGCCTCCCTTTGCTTTTTCCGTAGCTCAATAAGCGGGTTGTGGTTGCCGGTTATCGCTGGTGGCGTAGCCGACCTGCTTTGGTGGCCATTGCACCAGCTGCAAGGGCATAGCCGGAATGCAATAATCTACAAGCTTTCAGCTTGTTTGCGGTGTATCTATAACCCATGAATACCACCGATTCCCTTATCCGCTACTGGCAATCCCCGCACCTGCCGGGGGTCGAGCTGTCACACTCCCACCACAGGGCGTTCAGCTATGGCCGCCATGTCCATCTCGACTACCATATCGGGCTGGTGCAGCGGGGTGGCCAGAAGTTTATCCACAAGGGGAACAGCCACCATCTGGTGCGCGGGGTGCTCTCTACCGTCAACCCGGACGAGGTGCACGACGGCCTCAGCCTGTTGCCGGAAGGGTATGAGGTGAGGGTCTTCGCCATCGATCCGCAGCAGCTGGCGCTCTGGCTGCCGGAGCAGCCGGAACCCTTCTTCGACAAGGGATTGCAGAGCCGCCCCGACCTCTATCAGGGCTTTGCCCAGCTGCACGGCTATCTCGACAACCCCAAGGCCGATGGCCTGCTGATCGAGAGCCAGCTGCTTGCCCTGCTGGGGGAGCTGCTGCATCTGGCCCCCGAGGTACACCAGCTGGCGGATCCCCAGTTGCGATTCCTGCGCGACTACCTGATGGCGGCCCTCGACGAGCCCCACTCGCTGGAAGAGCTGGCGGGGCTGCTCGGGCTCGATCGCTTCGCCTTCCTGCGCCAATTCAAGAAGCGCAGCGGCATGACTCCCTACGCCTGGCTGAAACGGCTGCGGCTGGAGCAGGGCAAGCGGCTGCTGGCGAGCGGGATGGCGGTGAGCGAGGTGGCGCTGGCGGTCGGTTTCTTCGATCAGAGTCACTTCCACCACGGCTTTCGCCAGGCATTCGGTCTGACGCCCGCCGAATTTCGTGCCCAGATGCAATCTTTTACAAGCCGCGCCCCCCGCTGATCCGCCATGCTGGCTCTCCGTCGTTAAAGCGAGAGTTGTTATGCTGACCAGTCTGTTCGTTACCCTCGGCCTGATGCACCTGATTGCACTGGCGAGCCCCGGCCCCGATTTCGCCCTGATCCTGCGCACCAGCCTGCACCGGCCGACCGCCCTTGGCGCGGCGCTGGGCATCTCGCTGGCGATCATGGTGCACGCCACCCTGAGCCTGACCGGGATCAGCATGCTGATTGCCAGCCATCCGCTGCTGTTTATGGTGATTAAGTGCTGCGGCGCCCTCTATCTGGGCTGGTTGGGGTGGGGCGCCCTGATGGCAGCTCGGCAGCAGAGCAGTCCCGTGATGCAGAGCGCCGCCAACGAGCTGCGCGGCTGGGGCAGGGGAGTGCGCACTGGCCTTGCCACCAACCTGCTCAACCCCAAGGCGCTGGTGTTCTTTATCGGTCTGCTGGCCGCCATGGTGACGCCAGAGGTGGACGGAATGACCCGCAGCCTGCTGGTGGGCGAGCTCTTCATCATCTCCCTCTGCTGGTTCGGGTTGCTGGCGTGGAGCCTCTCCACCGATCGTGCCCAGCGCCTGCTGCTGCGGGTGCAGCGGCCACTCAATCTGGTGACAGGCGTGCTGTTTGCGGTGGTCAGCCTCTCCATTCTGGCGAGCATGGGGGCCGAGCTGGTGGCCTGATGAGTCGGCGCATGGGCCTATACTGCAACAAGGTTTACCTGTCAGGAGTGCCCGGCCATGCGTCTACTGCCTCTTTGCTGGTTGTTGGGGATGACCCCGGCGCTGGCGGCCCCGGTTCAGCTCAAATTGCTGGAGTGGGGCTATCTGCCAGCGGGTTATGAACAACAGTTTGCCGACTACGCCAAAGCCCATGGGGTGGAGGCGACGGTTAGCCGGATCGAGCCGCTGCTGACCGATTTCGACAGCGTCTACCGCGCCCTGCGCACCCGCAGCGCCGATGTGGTGCTGCCGACCAGCTACTTCTACAAGGCCCATCACCAGCCGCTGTTCAAGCTGCTGCTCCCCATCGATTTCAGTCGCCTGCAGCACTACAGCGAGATAAAACCGGCCCTCAAAAACACCGAGTATGACAAGCAGGGGGAGCGCAATTACTCGGTGCCCTTTTCCTACGCCATGTTCAGCCTCGCCTATGACAGCAAGCAGGTGCCGCAAGCGCCCACCAGTTGGCAGGTGCTCGCCAACAGCTCGCCGCCGGGCCAGTTTGCCGAGTTCTGCGACCAGTTCGAGCCGCTGCTCTTTTCGGTGCTGCTCTCGCTGGGCAAGTCGCCCGCTCTGTTTGCCAGCGGCGAGATGCTGGCCGACAAGACCTTGCAGCAAGAGGTGGAGCAGCAGCTCTCGCAGCGGCTGCGAGCCAGTCGCGGTTTCTGGTTCAATCAGGCCAACCGCTGCGAGGATCTGCGCCAGCAGACCTTTGCCACCACCTGGGGGCTGGAGCTGGTGGAGTGCAACAAGCAGAACGATCAGCAGTGGCGGATCGCCATGGTGCAGGAGGGGGCCATCTATGCCCTCGATGCGATCTCTATCGCCCGCCATGTCGGGGATGATCCTGCACGGCTCAAGGCGGCCTACCTGCTGGTGGATTTTCTGCTGAGCGCGCCGCTGCAACGCCAGATGCTGGTGGGCACGCCCACCATCTCGGCCAGCAATATGGCCTCCCGGCCGCCCCTCAGCCCGCAGGAGCAGGCGGTGCTGCCGGATCGCCCGCTGCCGGAGTTTGACGAGCGGCTGCTAGTGCCCGCGTTGCCCGCCCATATCAAGAATCGCTACAAACGGATGGTGCAGCAGGCGATCGTCGCCAGCGGCAAAGAGGGGCTGGTCAAGCAGTGCCCCTGGGATCTCGATAACTGATGAATGAGCCTGCCGCTTCTTCGGCGGCAGGCAAGTTTGCGCAAGATGGCTGATGATCGGTCATCGCCCGTTCCAGGGTATTCCCCCGTTCAACTCACGCCGCTCGCGGGCCCCCATCGTTTGAAAAAACTGAGCGCTTATCGCAGCCCCATTTAGCCGGATTAAACAACCGAACCCTCGCCAGATTGCCGTTCGTACCCTGGCTGACCCTGTACAAAAGTGCCTCAATTGTGACAACTTGGATGTGAGCTGAACAATCCTGATCTGTCCCTTGTGGGAAGGTGATGAATCGGTTATTTCTCTGTGACATTGGCGGCATCCGGCACGGGTTCTCCAGCCATGTGGTGCGAAATCCACAGCAAAAACAAACAGTAAAATGCAGGAGCAAATATGAAAAAGGTCGTGATGGTTGCCGTGGCTGCAGCCCTTCTGGGTGGCTGCGCCGTCAAGAATCAGGTATCCCACAGCTTGCAGGCGATCCCGCTGACAGCCTTCCAGCAGAGCGAGAGCAACCCCAATCAGCGGATCTACAAGGAGCCGGGCGTTGACCTGCGCCAATACAATGAGGTGCTGCTCGATCCGCTGCAGTTTATTCGTCAGGAGAACGGCCAGTGGTATCTGCTGACCGCCAACGAACAGAACCAGATTGGTCGCTACTACCACGACAAGTTCCAGAGCGAGCTGATCAAGCAGGGCGTCAAGATCGCCACCGCCCCCGGCCCGAAAGTCATGCGGATCCAGGCAGCCGTCACCAACTTCGACCTGACCCGCCCCGACCCCAAGCTGCGTGACCTGCTGCCGGCCAAGATCGCCATCAACGTCACCCGCGAAGTGATCGGCAAGGAGCCCTACCTGCTCAAGGTGGGCAGCATGGCCCAGCTGCTCGACTCCCGGAGCGGCAAGCTGTTGGTGCGGGTGATGGATGCCCGCGAGAGCACGGATACTACCCACAAGGATGAGCCCATCACCGCCGAGGAGATGGAGAAGATGATCGACCAGTGGGCGGCCAGCCGTGCCAAACAGCTGGCGGACAATCTGGGGCGCTGATCGATTGGTGCGTTCAAGCGGGGCGCAGCGGGAGCCTTTTGGGCTGCAATAATGGCAAGATGTTGATAAGGTGGTCATTTTGCAGGCAGGAGAAAATGATATGAAACGCGTGTTGTTACCCATCCTTGTTGCTGGCCTGTTGAGTGCCTGCAGCACCTCGTCACCCACGCCTGAGTGTGCGCCGATGGCGGGTGGCTGGCAGAGTCAGCCGTTGCCCAATGCGGAAGGGGAGGCTGCGCTGGCCAGCGTGCTGGCTCGCATGAACACGGCCGCCAAACTGCAGAGCATCCGCGAGGTGCGCAGCCAGGTGGTCTCCGGGGTCAACTACGACATCGAGTTCCAGCTCGACAACGGAGAGGTGTGGAACACCCGTGTCTATCGGGATCTTGCTGGCAACTACCAGATGACCCGCCCGGCTGCACAGGGCGAGCTTCCTCCCTTGCCTTGCGTCAAGGCCAAGTAATTCCTGCTTGTTGAGCCCCTCGTCAGAGGGGCTCATCTGACCAGAAAATTTCTGCTTTTCTCCCCGCATTCTGACAGTCAGGATGACCCTTCCCGTGACTGCATCCTCATGGAAAAGGAACCGCTATGAATCGCCACCCCTGCATCAAACACTGGCGCGAGCTGCAAGAGCAGACGCCGCGCTACTACTCCGGCAGTCAGGAGCCCCTTTCCCGCGGCTGCGCCCTCGGCAAACACTTCGGCTTTAGCCGCATCGGCATTCACCACGAGATCGTCGAACCCGGGCATCGCACCAGCTGGCCCCACGCCGAGAAGACCGAGGATGAGTTCGTTCACGTGCTGGAGGGGACGCCGGATGTCTGGCTTGATGGCGTGCTCTATCGGCTGCAACCGGGGGATTCGGTCGGTTTCAAGGCCGGTGACGGGCTGGCCCACGCCTTTATCAACAACACCGAAGAGACTGTCCGCCTGCTCTGCATCGGCGATACCGATCGGGAGGACAACCGCATCCACTACGCCGTGCACCCCGAGCGCAATATCACCCTCGGCAAGCTGCACTGGGATGACGTGCCCGAGCGTGAGCTGGGGGATCACGACGGCCTGCCCGACAAGCTGCGCGAGCGCAACGGCCCCTTCTAGGGCGCAGCTCTTCTGCGCACCAGCCCAGCACCACCCGATATAAAAAAGCCTGCCGCGTGGCAGGCTTTTGCTATCTGTTTGCCGCCAGTGGCGTGCAGCGCTTATTGCAGGTTGAGCCCGCCCAGATAGTCGCGCTTGCCGAGATCGACCCCGGCGCGGCGCAGCAGGGCGTAGGCCATGGTGAGGTGGAAGTAGAAGTTGGGAATGCCGTACTCATGGACGCAGGTATGGCCATCCATCCCCTTGCCGCCCGCCCAGTGGGGCACGTAACGGCCGCTGGCGTACTGGCTGTAGTCCGCGTCCAGCTTGCCTTGCAGATAGGTGATGGTCTTGCCGATATGGGCGCGCAGATCCGCCATGGTCTTGGGGTCATCGCCCATGGCTGGCAGCTCGCTGTGGCTGGCAGTGGCGACCACGGCACGGGCCGAATCGCAGCAGATCAGCACCTGCTTGCTGAAGGGCAGCATATCGACGATCAGCCGATCGCCGAAGAAGTTATCCACGTTGAACTGCTTCGCCGCGGCGTGGGCCTCGGCCTTGGCCAGACAGTGGTCGAGGTTGGTCAGCATCTTGATGAACTGGGCGGTGATATCGCGATTCATGAACACTCTCCATCTTGTTGAAACAGCGGCCCGCGTGCGCGGCCACAGTGAATGAGACTGGCTAATCGGCCACCAATATACCCCAACCGCTGTCGGGTTCGAGCCTGCCACGATGAAAAGGGCAGGGTAGCGCTACTTCGCGCGATAGCCGTTGGCCAAGGGGCAATGCTCGCATTTTGAGCCTGTGAGTCCCTTATCGCCCCTTTTTTGATCTGTGACATAAATCACCTTTTTTCAGGGGCGTAGGCTGAATGCCGTTGTCCTGGACACACGCCTGCGCATCCGCCAGGACACAATAAAAGGAGAATGAGATGAAGATCTATGACCGTAACCGCAATGTGCTGAACCAGGGTCAGCGCGTGATGATTGCCGCCACTGGCGCAGTCGATTTTCTGAAAGAGGCCCACACCGATAATATGACCCCCTATCAGGCGGAGCATGAGAAGTGCGTGCTGCTGGCAAACTCCGGTGAGCGCTACGCCCCCATCGAGTTGATTAGACTAGGCTGATCCCTTTCCCTGTCACCCTACTCTTTACAATTCACCCGGCCGCCGCGCCCATCTGGCGGCCGGGTTTCTGATTTCCCCCTTCATCCCACCAAATGCCGAAAAATTGAACCGGGTCACATCCCGCTCGATTTGAGCGATTGTCAGCCAGCGCAGGCTCATGCGAACCTTTAAACTCCGTTAACTCACTAAAAAATAACGACTATGTTCAGGCAAATAATGATGAGTGCCGCCCTGCTGTCGGCGGCGCTGCTTTCCGGTTGCGCTTCCGTACCCATGGCCGATGCCACCGCAGACGCGCAGGCCAAGCAGTTTGTGGCGCCCAAGGATGCGGCCAACCTCTATATCTATCGCAACGAGACCTTCGGGGCGGCCGTCAAAATGCCGCTGCTGGTGGATGGTATGGCGGTCGGTGATACCGTGGCCCACACCTACATCCTCAAGCAGGTGACACCGGGCAGCCACACCATCACCTCCAAGTCGGAGAACGATGCCACCCTGACCCTCAGCACCGAGGCGGGTAAAAACTACTACGTCTGGCAGGAGGTCAAGATGGGCCTGCTGATGGCCCGCTCCAAGCTGAGCCAGGTCAGTGAGGAGGAAGGCAAGCAAGGGGTGATGGAGAGCAAGTTGGTTAAGTGACCAGAGGCTTCCACCAAAAACAAGGCGTAGCTCCACCAGTTACGCCTTTGCCCGAAAGTGGGTGTTCCAGATTCCCCAAGTTTTTTCTCTCTGAAATATGGAGTCTAAATTTTATTGTCATCATACGCATAAAAAATATAAGCTAATCAGCTCCATTTGGAATAAAAGTAGGCAGTTATGAGATCAGAATATAGAGATGCAATTGCTCAAGAGTTCTTAGTGTGTGTTAGACGAACCATTGAACGAGTAGGTGAAGAAGATAGTCATCGACCTTTTCACCGAGCCTTGCTATCTGACGATGTTCTACGTTGGAGCCGGTTTGAGAGATCTTTTAGTACTTCATTTGGGCAAGGGGTTATTGAGAGAATATCTAAGATCGCAGTTCTTTCTAATGGTGCCGCAGATGCTTGCACTCAGGCACAAATAGAAATATCGATCAGTGAAAACAAGCTAAACGGAATAAATTCACATATATCCCAACTGAGAAATGCATCATCCGGTGTTAGAGGCAGTTGGTCTCGAGATGTGACAAACATTCAGTCTATTCCCGATGGAGAGCGTTTTTTTAATGAGCGCGTTATATCTGATTTATGGTGGCATGCCAATGGCGTAGACAACTTTATGAGTATTAAGACCGTCAAGCCTAACATAGACCAAACGGCAGAGGCAAAACGTGACCTTTTAAAGTTGAAAATGGCTTTCCCATCATCAAATGTATATTTTGGACTTTACTATAATCCTTTTGGTGAAAGTAAAAATCTTTACTCATGGGCGCCACCTAAGAAAGTTTTTGATTTTCAAAATGATCCATGTGTTTTAATTGGGAGAGAATACTGGGATACATTGGGTGGTATAGGTTTTTATGATGAACTTCTTGATATCGTTGATTCTGTTGGAGCGCAAGCCAGAATGATGATATGTGCTTAAAAATAAGGCTGGCCTCAATGAGGCCGGCCTTAGTTATTTCTTCAGAAAATCTAACCAATCCTTGTCACTTGTTCCTTTGTAGCGTGAAAATTTAAATCCAATGGGAGGTTCTATATCACAACCATTGATATGGTTTTTCAGCAAATTACCAATAGCAAATCCTAGACTTCCTGGCACTGCATTGCCGATCTGTTTGTATTGCTGAGCAATATTTCCTGAAAATTGCCAATTATCTGGAAACTCCTGAATTCTCATATACTCAGCTATGCTTAGAGGCCTATTTTCTTCTGGATGAGCTAGGTCTGTTGCTGGCATTGTTGGGCTTGTAACAACTGTTGGGCTTGGTTTTTCCCATGATAAGCGCCTATAGAAACCCGTTTTACCACCACCAGAATTGTAAGATTTCCCCATTGCTTCGCGTTGTAGCTCTTCAGGCAAATTTTTCCAGTTCTCTCCAGGCCCAAGAAGCTTAAAATACTTAATTCTCTTCTCGGTAAATGATGCGCAGCCAGAGCCACAACTGTTTTCTAAATCATTTACAGCATCTCTAAATGTTCGCCATTTTTCTAGTCCATACTCGCCATTTTCTGAATGTGTTGGATATAGGTATGGCAGTTTTTTTCCATCAGATGATGCTACGATTACAACCCGCTCTCTTATTTGAGGTGACCCATAATTAGCTGAGTTATATAGGTTAAATGAAACCCCATAACCTTTTGACTCCAAAAATTCAATTATGAACTTCAGAGCTCCACCTGGTTGTTCATCTTCACTTAAGGGAGGGAAGTCGCTTCCTCTCTGGTTGTGAGGTCTATGTTTCAACGGAGCTGACAGCAATCCTCTGACATTCTCAATTACAATAAACTTTGCTTCTAGTTCGGTTGCTAATTCTATGTACTTAATAAATACGTTACCTCTTTCATCCTCAAAGGAACGTCGTGAGCCAGCAGTAGAGAATGCTTGGCATGGTGGCCCACCAACCACTAAGTCAATAGTGTCGTTAATACCAATGCCAGCCAATGTTCTAATGTCAGAACATGAATAATTTCTGATGTCATTTATAAGTGGTAGTTTCGGTCTATTTTTACTTATTGTCTGTATACAAAATTTGTCGATTTCACATGCAAGGAGTGGCTCAAAGCCGGCTCGCTCTAAACCAAGATCGAGACCTAATGCACCACTAAAAAAGCTTATATACTTCATTTGAAACTCAACCATTATCTATTTGAATATAATATACACTGCATTTTCTCAATGGTCCAGTGCTATTCATAATATAAAACTAAGACTCGGCTCATATGTGTCACATTGCGAGCTGCAGACAGTGCCATATGTACTCAAAGCGCTTCCAGTCTGGCATAGGCCGTCACCAGCCACTTGGCGCCAATGTCGTCGAACTGGATCTGCACCCGGCTCTGCTGGCCGACCCCTTCGAAGTTGAGTACCACCCCTTCCCCGAATTTCGGATGGAGCACCCGCTGGCCAAGTTTGATGCCGCTGGCATCGAAGCTCTGCTGCACCTCGTTCTGGCTAAAGCGGCCGTACTGGGTGGGGCGGCTGACCTGAGTGCGCAGCCGGATCTCTTCCAGACACTCGGCGGGCATCTCGCGGATAAAGCGACTCGGCTTGTGGAACATCTCGCGGCCGTAGATGCGGCGGCTCTCGGCATAACAGATGTAGAGCTTCTCCATGGCGCGGGTCATGCCGACGTAACAGAGACGGCGCTCCTCCTCCAGCCGGCCCGACTCCTCGGTCGATTGCTGGCTGGGGAACATGCCCTCTTCGACGCCGACCAGCAGCACCAGCGGGAACTCCAAGCCCTTGGCGCTGTGCAAGGTCATCAGCTGCACCGCATCGGCATATTCGTCCGCCTGATTCTCGCCGGACTCCAGCGCCGCATGGGCGAGGAAGGCGGAGAGATCGCTCATATCCTCCAGCTCGTCCGGGCGCTGGTACTGGCGGCAGGCGGTGACCAGTTCGTCCAGGTTCTCTACCCGAGCCTGGGATTTCTCGCCCTTTTCCGCCAGATACATCGCCTTGAGACCGGAGTTCTGGATGGCGATATCCGCCTGCTGGTGCAGCGGCAGCAGGGAGACCTGCTCCTCCAGCGCGTCGATCAGCTCGACAAAGCCGCGCACCGCGTTGCCGGCGCGACCGGTCAACACCTTGTCGTTGAGCAGCGCCTTGGCCGATTGCCACAGGTTGAGCCCCTGATCGCGGGCGTTGCCGCGCAGGATCTCGAGGGTGCGATCGCCGATGCCGCGGGTCGGGGTGTTGACCACCCGCTCGAAGCTGGCGTCGTCGCCACGGTTGTTGATAAGGCGCAGGTAGGCCATGGCGTCCTTGATCTCTTGCCGCTCGAAGAAGCGCAGGCCGCCGTAGATGCGGTAGGGCATGGCGTCCTGCATCAGCGCCTCTTCCAGCACCCGTGACTGGGCGTTGGAGCGATAGAGGATGGCGCAGTCGGCCAGGAGGCCGCCCTTTTCCTTCCAATCCTTGAGGCGGCCGACCACGAAGCGCGCTTCGTCCACCTCGTTGAAGGCGGCGTAGAGCGAAATCGGCTCGCCCTCGGCCCCTTCGGTCCACAGCTCCTTGCCAAGGCGCTCGGCGTTGTTGGCGATGACGCTGTTGGCGGCCTTGAGGATATTGGCGGTGGAGCGGTAGTTCTGCTCGAGGCGGATGGTCTCGGCGCCCTGATAGTCGGTCAGGAAGCGCTGGATGTTCTCGATCTTGGCGCCGCGCCAGCCGTAGATGGACTGGTCATCGTCGCCGACGATCATCACCTTGCCGCTGTTGCCCGCCAGCATCCGCAGCCAAGCGTACTGGATACCGTTGGTATCCTGAAACTCGTCCACCAGGATGTTCTGGAAGCGGTCGCGGTAGTGCTCGAGGATGTGCGGCTTGTTCAGCCACAACTCGTGGGCGCGCAGCAGCAGCTCGGCAAAATCCACCAGACCGGAGCGATCGCAGGTCTCCTGATAGGTCTTGTAGATCTGCTGATAGGTGCGGGTGACGGGATCGCCGTAGAGGTCGATGTCGCCGGGGCGCAGCCCCTCGTCCTTCTTGCCGTTGATGTAGCCCATCACGGCGCGCGGGGCCCAGTGCTTCTCGTCGAGGTTGAGCGCCTTGAGCACCCGGCGGATCAGCCGGTACTGGTCGTCGGAGTCGAGGATCTGGAAATCCTGCGGCA
This sequence comes from Aeromonas sp. 604176, assembly GCF_049170755.1. Lineage (NCBI taxonomy): Bacteria > Pseudomonadati > Pseudomonadota > Gammaproteobacteria > Aeromonadales > Aeromonadaceae > Aeromonas > Aeromonas sp. 604176. The sequence continues at coordinate 22,453 of NZ_JAAKNE010000029.1, read as the reverse complement.
AGCCGGCATCCAGATGGTGGGCCCGCAGCAGGCGGTGGGCGATACCGTGGAAGGTGCCGATCCACATGCCGCGCACGCCGTCGCCGATCACCTTCTCGACCCGGCCGCGCATCTCGGCCGCCGCCTTGTTGGTAAAGGTGACCGCGATGATGGAGAAAGGTGAACAGCGTTCCACCTGCATCAGCCAGGCGATACGGTGCACCAGCACCCGGGTCTTGCCCGAACCGGCACCGGCCAGCACCAGCAGGTTGCTGCGGGGCGCCGCAACGGCATCTCTTTGCTTGTCGTTGAGCCCGTCGAGCAGGGTTGAAACGTCCATCACCACTCCTGTTTATTTATACAGGCGGGGATTATACGGCCATCCCCCCTGCCAGACCAAATCCAAACTCGGGGGGAGGGGCAAGATGGGGGCTTGCGGGGGCGCCGGTGCGGCCATTTTGGGCTGGCGCAGAGAGAATGGGACGGGGAGGTCTCCAGCTGTAGCCAACTCTTGCTCGCGCGGTTTGTGGGGATTTTGCGAGCCGGATCACGGGCTTGCCGGGGGGCTGGATGAATAAGAGGGGAAAACGGTTTACAGTAACTTGCTGAACAATAAGAGAAATGTCGTTTGGGTCTTTTGGCTGTTAGCATAAAAAACTGAAAAGTAGCTAAAAAACAACTGCTTATAAGGTTATTTGCTTAGAATTCAAACCGTTAACGCAAACGTTTTTCCCTTATCATTTGCTTGACCCGCATCGGGGCTGACTTAGAGTAAGCCTGCGTGCTAGATAGCCTGCTCTGACAGGCAAGCAAGTTCCCTCACTTAATAACAATCAAGGATACGATCGTGACTAAAGTGCTCAAACTGGCCACCGTGGCCTCCCTCACTCTCGCTGCTCTCTCTGCTCAGGCTGCTTCCGAGCCGGCCGTGATCTATGACACCGCGGGCAAGTACGACAAATCATTCAACGAAGCCGTGTTCCGTAACGGCGTCGAGCTTTACAACAAGGACAAAGGGGTAAAGGTCAAAGAGTTTGAGCCCCAGAACGAAGCCCAGCGCGAGCAGGGTCTGCGTCGTCTGGCCAGCCGTGGCAACGGCCCGATCGTGGCGGTCGGCTTCAACATGGGTTCTGCGGTAGAGAAGGTTGCGACCGAATTCCCGAAAACCCAGTTCACCATCATCGATATGGTGGTCGACAAGCCGAACGTCCAGTCCGTCATCTTCAAGGAGCATGAAGGTTCCTTCCTGGTGGGCGCACTGGCTGCCATCGCCTCCAAAACCGGCAAGGTCGGTTTCGTGGGCGGCATGGACATCCCGCTGATCCGCAAGTTCGAGTGCGGCTACGAGCAGGGCGCCAAGTACGTCAATCCGAAGATCGAAGTGTTCCAGAACATGGCGGGCTCCACCCCGGCCGCGTTTGCTGACCCGGCCAAAGGTGCCGAGCTGGCCAAGTCCCAGTTCGCCAAAGGCGCTGACGTGGTTTACGCCGCAGCCGGCGGCACCGGTATCGGTGTCTATCAGGCAGCCAAGGACAGCGGCAAGTTTGCCATCGGCGTAGACTCCAACCAGAACCACCTGCAACCGGGCACCATGCTGACCTCCATGGTCAAGTCTGTGGGTCTGGCTGCCTACCAAACCTGGGATGACGCGGCCAAAGGCCAGTGGAAACCGGGTATCAAGAACCTGGGTCTGGCCGAAGGCGGTGTGGATTGGGCGCTCGACAAGGACAACGAGAAGCTGATCACTCCGGAGATGAAAGCCAAGGTGGATGCCATCAAGGCCGAGATTATTTCAGGTAAGGTCAAGGTTCATGACTACATGAGCGACAATACCTGCAAATACTAATTAGATAGTTGCTGCTACGACTCTCAACGCACCGACCGGCCCGCACGGGCCGGTTTTTACAGTCTTATTTCATGAAACGCAGGGCTGCATCATGGACCAGACAGATCGCTATGCCATCGAATTAAGAGGTATCGATAAGCGGTTCGGCGAAGTGTACGCCAACAAGCTGATCGACCTTAAGGTTCGGAAAGGCAGTATTCACGGCATCGTTGGCGAAAACGGCGCCGGTAAATCCACCCTGATGAGCATCATTTACGGCTTCTACCATGCCGATAAAGGCGAGATGTTCATCGACGGGAATCCTTTCAAACCCCACGGTTCACAAGATGCGATTGCCGCAGGCGTGGGCATGGTGCACCAGCACTTCATGCTGGTGAACAACTTTACGGTTTTGGAAAACGTCATCCTCGGCGCTGAAAATGGCTGGCACCTTCAGCAGAGCGTGGCGTCGGCAGAGAAGCTGCTCGGCGAGCTGGCGCGGGACTATGGTCTCGAAGTGCCGCTGCACGAGAAGGTGGAAGATCTGCCGGTGGGCCTGCAACAGCGGGTCGAAATTCTCAAGGCGCTCTATCGCGGTGCCCGCATCCTGATCCTCGACGAGCCGACCGGGGTACTGACTCCGCAAGAGGCGGATCACCTGTTCAAGGTGCTGGAGAAGCTGCGGGATCAGGGAGCGACCATCATCCTCATCACTCACAAGCTGCGCGAGATCCTGGCCATCACGGATCAGGTCTCCATCATGCGCCGCGGTGAGATGGTGGCGCATGTTGCCACCAAGGATACCGACAAGGAGCAGCTGGCCGAACTGATGGTGGGCCGCAAGGTGCGCCTCAAGGTCGACAAGGGGCCGACCCAGCCGGGCGAAGCCAAGCTGAAGGTCGAGGGGCTCAGCTACTTCGACGCCAGCAAGGTGGAGCGAGTCAAGTCGGTCAGCTTCGAGGTGCGCGCCGGTGAAGTGGTCGGCATCGCCGGGGTCTCCGGCAACGGCCAGTCCGAGCTGCTCAGCCTGCTTGGCGGCATCATCAAGCCGAGCAAGGGCGGCTTTACCATCAGCAGCCGCAGCGGCGTGCACAAGGTGAGCGCCGATCATGCGGCCGATCCCGAAATGGTGCGCAACTTCGGCCTCGGCCATGTGCCGGAAGATCGCCACAAGATGGGTCTCATCAACCGCTTCGAGGCGAAAGAGGCCTTTATCCTCGGTTATCACCGCCGTCCGCAATACAACAAGGGGTGGCTGCAGAACAAGGAGGCGATCCTGCAGGATTGCCAGGCCAAGATGGAGAAGTGGGACGTGCGCCCGCCCCATCCCGACCACAAGACCGCCAACTTCTCCGGTGGCAACCAGCAGAAGCTGGTGATCGCCCGTGAAGTGGAGCAGGACCCGGATGTGCTGTTGATTGGCCAGCCGACCCGCGGGGTCGACATCGGCGCCATCGAGTATATCCACCAGCAGATCATCGCCATGCGCGACAAGGGCAAGGCGGTGCTGCTGGTCTCGGTCGAACTGGATGAGATCATGAGTCTCTCTGACCGCATTCTGGTCATTGCCGACGGTCGCATCGTCGGCGAGCTGGATGCCGCCAAAGCGGACGAGCGCACTATCGGCCTGATGATGGCCAACATAGTGCCGGATGAAGTTGCCAAGGAGGCCCACTGATGAGCCAAGTACGTATTCCTGCCTGGGTCTCCGTGGGCGTCGTGTCTGCGGTCAACATCCTGCTGGCCTTCCTGGTGTCGGCCATCCTGTTCTACTACCTCGAGATCAACCCGGTCGATGCCGCCAAGATTATGTGGTACGGCGCGTTCGGCACCGGGGAAGGGTTTGGTTTCACCCTCTACTACGCAACCGGCTTTATCTTCACCGGTCTGTCGGTAGCGGTCGCCTTCCACGCCGGTCTGTTCAACATTGGCGGTGAAGGTCAGGCCTATATCGGTGGTCTGGGGGTGGGGCTGGTCTGTCTGACCCTCGGCGATGTGCTGCCGTTCTCCCTGCTGTTGCCGCTCTCCATCGTTGCCGGTGGTCTGTTCGGTGCGGCCTGGGCCTTTATTCCGGCCTGGCTGCAAGCCAAGCGCGGCAGCCACATCGTTATCACCACCATCATGTTCAACTTCATCGCCGCCTCGCTGATGGCCTATCTGCTGGTGGAGGTGTTCAAGCCGCCCGGTTCGATGGCAACCGAGAGCCGGGTGTTTGCCGAAGCGAGCTGGCTGCCCAAGATGACCGGGCTGGCGAGCCTGTTTGGCGTCGAGATGCCGAACAGCCCGCTCAACATCAGCTTCTTCTGGGCGCTGATCTGTGCGGCGCTGGTGTGGGTCTTTATCTGGCACACCCGCTGGGGCTACGAGATCCGCTCGGTCGGCGCCAGCCAGAGTGCCTCCGCCTACGCCGGTATCTCCTATCCCAAGGTGGTGATCCTGGCCATGGTCATCTCCGGCATGCTGTCGGGCTTCTTCGCCCTCAACGTGCTGCAGGGTGAGCTGCACCAGATCAAGCTCAACTTCGTGGAAGGGTTCGGCTTCACCGGTATCGCGGTGGCGCTGATGGGGCGCAACCATCCGGTCGGCGTCATCATCGCCAGCCTGCTGTTCGGTTTCCTCTATCAGGGGGGCGCCGAGCTCAGCTTCGAGTTCGGTGTCGACCGCAACATCGTCGTGGTGTTGCAGGGTCTGGTGATCCTGTTCTGTGGCGCCCTTGAGCACATGATGCGTCCGCGCATCGAGCAGCTCTATCTGGCGTTTGCCAACCGCTCTGCGCAAGTCAAGGGGGCCTGATCATGTTTGAAATTCTGATCCTGATGCTGGATGCCACCATCCGTACCGCGCCGCCCCTCATTCTGGCCGCCATGGCCGGCATGTTCTGCGAGCGCTCCGGGGTGGTCAACATTGCGCTGGAAGGCAAACTGCTGGCAGCGGCGTTCGCCAGTGGTGCAGCGGCGGCGGTCTCCGGTTCTGCCTGGGTGGGACTGGGTGCCGGGGTTGCCATCTCGGTGCTGTTTGCCCTGATGCACGGCTTTGCCACCATCACCCACCGCGGTGATCAGGTGGTGAGCGGGATGGCCATCAACATTCTGGCTGCCGGTCTGACCGTGACGCTGGGCCGTTACTGGTTCGATCAGGGTGGCCAGACGCCGGCGCTCTCCGGCGATGCCCGTTTTGCTCCCATCGACTTCCCCTATGCCAAGGAGCTCTACGATGTGCCGGTGATTGGCCAGCTCTACAGCGAGCTCTTGAGCGGCCACTCCCTGCTGGAGTACGTGGCGTTCGCCTGCGTGCCGCTGGCCTGGTGGGTGATGTTCCGTACCCGCTTCGGTCTGCGTCTGCGGGCGGTGGGTGAGGCGCCCGCAGCGGTCGATACCGCCGGTATCTCTGTGGTGCGGATGCGCTACACCGCGCTCCTCATCGGCGGCCTGCTGGCCGGTATCGGCGGTACCTATCTGGCGGTGGCCCAGACGGCCCAGTTCATCCCCAACATGAGTGCGGGCAAGGGCTTTATGGCGCTGGCGGCGCTGGTGTTCGGCAAGTGGCGTCCCTGGAATGCCATGGCAGCCTGCCTGCTGTTCGGCTTCCTCGATGCGGTCGCCATCCGGCTGCAAGGGGTGAGCATCGGTGGCTTCGCCATTCCGGTGCAGGCCATCGAGGCACTGCCCTACATCCTGACCGTGTTCCTGCTGGCCGGTTTTATCGGCCGTGCCGTGGCACCCAAGGCACTTGGTACACCTTATGTGAAGGAGCGGGAGTAGCGCCTTTTATTGCGATATTCCCGATCACACAGATAACAGCAGGCCCACTTCGGTGGGCCTGTTTTTTATGGGCGGTATGGGGCAGACCAGCCGGGATCTGGATGGTTCGACAGAGGGAGGCGATGGCGTGAAGGGATAAACGGGCTGCGTGAGTTGCCGCAGGTAGCGGCTGGCGTACAAGAGCTGACCCCTCTGCCAGCGCCATCAAAAACCCCCTCGTATCAGGAGGGGGTTGCAGAGGTTATTGCCGGATGAACCCTGAGGCTCAGGGAGCCAGCACCAGCTTGTAGACGCCAAAGCCGGGGTGTTTGGCATCGGTGGGCGGCAGGGTCTCCACATAGTTCAGCTTGCCACCGGTCAGGGCTTGCGCCTCGCTGCGTGGCGAGCTGTAGATGCGCAGATCCAGATTGGCGGGCAGGGGGGCCAGCTGCCAGTTGTTGTCTGCCGGGGGCTCGAAACCGGCCGGATTCTTCTCTGCCAGATCCTTGAGGTATTCGGAGAGCACTTCGCGGGTTTCGAACTGATCTTCATGGACGATCACCTTGGCGTTGATGCCCGGGAAGTTGCCACCACCGCTGGCGCGGTAGTTGTTGGTCACCACGTAGAACATCTGGGCCGGGTCGATTGCCTTGCCCTGATAGGTGAGGTTGGTGATGCGATAGCTGTCGCTCACCTTGTTGCCATCCACATCGTAACGGGCGGGTTTGGTCACATCGACCTGATAGTTCACTCCGTCGATCACGTCGAAGTTGTAGGTGCGGTACTTCTCGTTCACCAGCCACTGGGTGGCGGTGCTGGCGGCATCGATCTTGTTGAACTGGACGGCGCTCTTCTCCAGCCACTCCTGTACGGTCGCACCATTGATGGCGACCACCTGCAGGGTGTTGGGGTAGACATAGAGGTCGGCCACGTTGCGCAGGGAGATATCGCCAGCCGGTACATAGGTGAAGTCGGTCGGGCCGTTGCGACCACCACGGAATGGCGCGGCGGCGGAGAGGATGGGCCATTTCTCCTTGAGCTGACCATCCTGTTGCAGTTTCTTGGCGTGCCACAGCTGGGCGTCGCTGACGATCTGGATGGAGGGGTCATCCTGCACCAGCGCGAAGAAGCTGTGGATCGGCTTGGTGATCTTGCTGAGGGGCTCGTCCAGCCACTGGTTAGCCTGCTCGTGCTCGGCAATGACCTGATCGACCACCGCCTGATCTTCGGTGCTGCTGGCGCTGCTGTCGATCTTGCGCAGCTGGGACTGGCTGGAGGCCACTTCCCAGCGACCCTCTTTCCAGGTCATGTGCAGGTCGATGATACCGAGGTGGTTGCCCCAGACGCCCGGCATCACGGTCGGTACCCCCGCCAGGGTGCCTTTCTCGTTGTCCACGTCGGTCATGTTGGGGTAGTCGCCCGGGAAGGTGCGGTGGGCATGGCCCAGCAGCAGGGCATCGACCCCTTTCACTTTGGCCAGCGGCAGGGCGGCGTTCTCCATCATGGGTTCGCGCGGGTCACCTATGATGCCGGTGTGGGCCACGACCACGACGATGTCTGCGCCCTTGGCGCGGATTTCGGGTACATAGTGCTCGGCGGTCTCGACCATATCGGCCACCACCACCTTGCCTTCCAGATTGCGCTTGTCCCACTGGGTGATCTGGGGCGGGGTCAGGCCCAGCACACCGACCTTGATGGTCTGGGTATTGCCGTTGGCATCCTTCACCTGACGATCCAGCACCACATAGGGTTTGAACTTCTGCTTGCTCCAGTCGATGGTGCCCTTGCCATCACGGCTGAAGGCATCGGCCTGGAAGACGTTGGCGTTGATGTAGGGGTAGTTGGCCCCTTTCAGGGTCTCTGAGAGGAAGTCGAGACCGAAGTTGAATTCGTGGTTGCCCAGGTTGCCGACATCATAGCTCATGGTGTTGAGCGCCTTGATGGCGGGGTGGGTCTGCTTGCTCAGCCACTGCTGTTTGACCTGCTGGTCGTGGATATAGTCGGCCAGCGGGGTGCCCTGGATCAGGTCGCCGTTGTCGATCAGCAAGTTGTTGGCGTTCTCTTCGCGGGCCTTGCGGATCAGCACAGCGGTGCGGGCAAAGCCCAGCGAGGCATCCGGCTTGTTCTGGTAGTAGTCGTAGCTCAGCAGGTTGGAGTGGATATCAGAGGTTTCGATCAGCCGCAGGGTGAGATCACCGGGGGCCTGAGAGTTGTTGTCGTCACAGCCGGACAGCAAAAAGATAACTGCCACCGCGCTCAGTTTGAGGGTGGTTTTCATTGTTGAATTCTCTTGTTATGGGTATGCCAGCGTGGTGCATTCTATCGATAGCAAAAGAATCCTATTGTGAGCCGGCTGGCAATTCGGGTTAATTGCCTTCCTGTTAATAGAGTTATGGCTCTGATTTTCATCTCTTTTTTCTCTTCCTTCAGGGCCACCACCCTCGCTGCTTTTCCGCAGTGAGTCACTTGGTAGTCACCGCCGTGCGGTCGGGGCAAGCGGCGCGGTCTGCCGCTCCTGCGAGGCTGTAATGGTTGGTTACAGATCTCCATTCGACTGATAGATGACCTTTCCCTTAAATTCAGCGGCGATTGATTGCATCTAAAAATTACAAAGCGACAGCAAGGAATAAAAACTCATGAAAATGCACAACAAAGCGCTGCTGGCCATCGCCTGCGCCGCCGCCCTGTCTGCCTGTGACAGCGAAAAAGCTGCCAACAGTATCGCCAAGCGGGTGCCGCTGGCTCTGCCGGAGGCGGGTCTTTACCATGCGAATCTGCTGAGCCGCGACGGCGACAAGGCGACGCCGCGCATGATCAAGGATCTGGATGGTCTGGCGCTGGTCTACCCGAAGGGTGAAACCGTGCAGTACTGGGGTGTCTGGGTGGATCATCAGGTGGGCAAGGTCGAGACCAACAGCCAGTGGCTGGGCCAGGCTGACCAGAAAGCCGACAAAGACGGGATCTACCCGGTGCAGTTGATCCGCAACAGCGAACGGCTCGGTACCAGCACGGCGCTCAGCTCGGTGACCAACGACCACAACCTCATCACCTTCCAGGATCAGCCGGTCATCGATCTGCAGGGCAAGGAGATCAAGCGCTGGGTTTTTGATTTCACCCGGACCGGCACCAAGTTCTCCGACAACTCACCCATCTATTCCGGTTTCAGCGGTCATGTGGCGGTGACGGCCCTGACCACCAAAGCGGTGACCACGGCCAGCTGGAGTGCCACGGACAGCGATGGCTTCAGCAGCGACATGGTGGGCAAGGTGGATACCACCAACAACGGCGGCAAGCTGACGGTGGCGATCGAGTTTCCGGCGGCAGGTTGTACGCTGGTGGGCGAGGGGAGTGCCACTGCCGGGTTGAGCAAGCTGACCATGACCGGGTTTGGCAAGTGCAACTTCAAGCAATCCGCTGCCGCCACGCCGATCGAAAACCTCTGGAATGCCGCTCTGGCCCGGGCGATGGATAACCGCGTCGCCTATGTCACCACCTATAACACGGATGCCAAAAAAGAGGCGTTGGTCATCGGCTTCCCCGACACCAATGGCTTGCTGCTCACCGCTGACAAGCGATAAGCAGCTAACGGCAGGGGTGGGCAAACGCGCCTGAAACAACAAGGGAGCCAGTGGCTCCCTTGTTGTTTTCAACGCACGGTTTACAGCAGGAACAGTGTCGCCAGCCCGAGGAAGATAAAGAAGCCGCCGGTGTCGGTGATGGCGGTGATCATCACGCTGGCTCCCACCGCCGGGTCGCGGCCGAGGCGGGTCATGGTCATGGGGATAATCACCCCCATCAGGGCGGCCACCAGCAGGTTGAGCATCATGGCCAGGGTCATCACGGCGCCGAGCGCCGCATCCTGATAGAGCAGATAGGTGGCAATGCCCATGGTGCCGCCCCACACCAGCCCGTTGATAAAGGCGACGCCGAGTTCCCGCAGCAGCAGGAAGGAGAGGTTGCCTGCCTGAATGTGCTGCAGCGCCAGCGCCCGCACTATCATGGTGATGGTCTGGTTGCCGGTGTTGCCGCCGATCCCGGCGACGATGGGCATCAGCGCCGCCAGTGCCACCAGCTGGGAGATGGTGTGCTCGAACAGGCCGATCACCCGCGAGGCGACAAAGGCGGTGCAGAGGTTGATGGCAAGCCAGGCCCAGCGGGTCTTGACCGCCTTGGAGACAGGGGCAAACACATCTTCATCCTCGCTGATACCCCCCATCCGGCGCAGGTCGGTGTCACTCTCCTCATAGACCAGATCCACCACCTCTTCGACGGTGAGGCGGCCCATCAGCTTGCCCTTGCCATCCACCACGGCGGCGGAGAGCAGGTCATCCCGCTCGAAGGTGCGGGCGGCCGCTTCGTCGTTATCCTCCGGATCGAAGGTGACCGGATCCCGCTCCATCACGTCGCTCACCAGAGTGGCGGGCTTGTGCAGCAGCACTGTGGTGAGGGCCAGCTCCCCCAGCAGGTGGTTGCGCCGATCGATGACGAACAGCTTGTCGGTGTTGGCGGGGATCTTGCCGCGCAGGCGCAGATAGCGCTGCACAGTGGCGAGCGTCACCTCGGGGCGGATGGTGATGATCTCGAAGTCCATCATGGCGCCGACGGTGTGCTTGCCGTAGCGGATCACCTCGCGCACCCGATCCCGCTCGGCGGGGGCCATGTAGGTGAGCAGCCGCCCCATCAGGTTGCGCGGCAGGTACTGGCCCAGATAGATTTGGTCGTCGATATCCAGGGAGCGCAGGGCGTGCAGCAGCTCCTTGTCGCTCATCCCGCTGATGAGGCTGTCCCACACCGTCTCCGACGCTTCGACCAGGATCTGGCCGCGCTTCTCCTCCTCCACCAGCGCCCACAGGGCATGACGCTCATCGGGCGGCAGCGACTCCAGCGCATCGGCGACGTCGGCGGCGGGCAACCCGTTGACCAGCGTGGTGAGTTCGCTGGTCTGATCGCGCTGTTCGGCATCCTGCACCACCTGCGGATCGAGCAGGCTGTCGGTGAGGGCATCATCGCGCAGCAGCAGGGTGAGAATGCGGGATCTGTCATCCGCGCGCTGCCGGGCGCTGTTCTTGATGGGAAGAGACATGGGATGAATTCCTGAGATGGTAGCCAAGGGCTCAATGCCCATAGGATACCAGACTTAAAACAACAGGTTATGACCGTGATAGGGGAAGAGGGAGGTAAAAGTGAGGCCACCTGCTGGTGGCCTCATGGTGATTTGCCGAGGATCCCTCAGGCGAGGGCTTGCTGAACCTGCGGTGCCTCGCCAAACCAGGCGAGCCGGTCGGCAAGGGTCACCACGGATCCCACCATGATCAGCGCCGGGCTTTCGACCCCCACCGCCAGCGCGGGTAGCTCATCGAGAGTGCCGCGAATGACCCGCTGGCAGGGCTGGGTGCCGCGCTCGATCAGCGCCACCGGGGTGTTGCCCGCCTTGCCGTGGGCCAGCAGCTGCTCGCGGATGGTGGCGCAGGATGAGAGCCCCATGTAGAACACCAGCGTCTGTTTGTCTTTGGCCAGCAGTGACCAGTCGAGATCCCGGGCGCCCCCCTTGCCGTGAGCGGTGACGAAGCGCACGCTCTGGGCGTGGTCGCGATGGGTCAGCGGAATGCCGGCGTAGGCGGCGCAGCCGCTGGCCGCGGTGATCCCCGGTACCACCTGAAAACCGATGCCAGTGCCGACCAGCGTCTCCAGCTCCTCGCCGCCACGGCCGAAGATAAAGGGGTCGCCCCCCTTCAGCCGCACCACCCGTTGCCCCTTCTGCGCCTCCTCCAGCAACAGCTGGTTGATCCCCTCCTGTGGCACGCAGTGGTTGCCCGCCTGCTTGCCGACGAAGATGCGCTTGGCGTCGCGGCGCACCAGCGCCATCACCTCGTCGGAGACCAATCGGTCATAGACCACCACGTCGGCTTGCTGCATCTGGCGCAGGGCGTGCAGGGTGAGCAGACCCGGATCGCCGGGGCCGGCCCCCACCAGCACCACTTCGCCAGCACTCTGGCTTTCGTCGGCAAACAGGTTGTCGGCCAGCTGGTGGGCAGAGGCGCTATCGCCCCGCGCCAGCGCCTGACCGAGCCGATCCGCCCCGAGCAGCCGCTCCCAGAAGCGGCGCCGCTCGCCCATGCTGGCGAAGCGGGCCTTGACCCGATCCCGCAGGCTGCCGGCGAAGGTCGCCACGGCCCCCAGATGTTGCGGCAGCATAGCTTCCAGTTTTTCCCGCAGCAGCCGGGCCAGCACCGGCGCCTTGCCACCGGAGGAGATGGCTACCATCAGCGGTGAGCGGTCGATGATCGACGGCATGATGAAGCTGGAGCGTTTCGGGTCATCCACCACGTTGGCAAAGATCCGCGCCTGATTGGCGCTCTGGTAAACCAGCGCATTCACCTCGCGCCGATCGGTTGCTGCCACCACCAGCCACTTGCCCGCCAGTTGCTGCGGTGCAAATTCACCCGCCAGCCACTCGATGCTCCCGTTGGCAGCCAGTTCCGCCAGCTCGGGGTCGAGCTCGGGTGCTACGACTGTGAGGTGGGCACCGGCATCCAGCAGCAGGCGCGCCTTGCGCTCCGCTACCTCGCCGCCGCCGACCAGCAGCACGGGTTTGTTGTCGAGTCGGCAAAAGATGGGCAAGTAGTCCATGGGGCCTCCGGATCAGGCGGTTCGGGTCTGGTTGGCGGTGCTGGTGGTCTCGCTCATTGCGACCGGGCGCTCCGCCTTGGGGGTGGCATACCAGTAGCCGAGGCCCATAAAGAGGACGCCGGAGGCGGTGTTGCCCAGCGTCACCCACAGCAGGTTGTGGCCGATGCCGCCCAGGGTGTAGGCCTCGGAGTGGGCGCCAAACCAGGAGAGAGCGAACAGGGTCATGTTGGCGATGGAGTGCTCGTAGCCGGAGGCGATAAAGGCCAGCAGGCACCACCAGATGGCGATGAAGCGGGCGGCCCCTTCGGTGCGCAGCGCCATCCAGATGGCGAGGCAGACGAGCCAGTTGCACAGCACGCCCTTCATAAACAGGGTCAGCGCCGGGGCCTGGGTCTTGGCCAGCGCCACTTTGTGGGCCAGATTGCCCGCGTCCGGCAGCAGACTGCCGCCGTAGGAGTAGATGAGCGCCACCACGACGGAGCCAATCAGGTTGCCCGCCCAGGTCTGCGGCAGGATACGCAGCAGGTCGGCCATGGTGATTTTGCCCGTCTTCACCCCGAAGGTGAGGAACATGGTGTGGCCGGTAAACAGCTCGGAGCCGGCGATGATCACCAGGGTCAGGGCGATACCGAAGGTGGCCCCCATCACCAGCGGCCGGATGGCGGGATCCACCAGATTGCCGAGGGTGAAGATAAGGATGATGCCGAGGCCCACATAGGCCCCCGCCATGGCGGAGCTGAGCCAGAAGCCGAGCTTGTCGCTGCGCTCGAAGCGGTTGATGCGGGCCGCGTTGGCGGCGCACTTGTTGATGGTTTCCGTGTACATCTTGTGAGTCCTTGAAAGGGCTGCCCACAGGCAGCCCGAAAGAGAGTGAAATCGGCGTTAGACGGCGACCCACACCTGCTGGTCACGCACTTCGACGGGGTAGCCCTGCACCGACATGGCTGCATTTTCGAGGCAGTGGCCGTCGCGCAGACGGAAGTGCTGCTTCTTGAGCGGACTGGCGACCCAGAGCTCGCCCTCGTGTTCGCAGATGATGCCCCGCGACAGTACGTTGGCGGCGAAGAAGGGGTCCCGATTGTCGATGGCGAACACCTCGGCCGCTTCGCTCGGGCGGAACAGGGCTACCTGACGTCCTTCGATCAGGGCGCAGACACCGGTTCCCGGCATGATGTCGTTGAGTTGGCAGGCAAGTTTCATCATTTGGTTTCCACCTCGATCTGGTAGACGGGGATGCGCTCGGCCGGGGTGGCCGGTCGGTGCTGGTCGCGCTCGCTGACGAACTGAACGTCCGGGTCGCGCTTGTCGCTGTTGATGAAGTGGCTGAAACGCTTGAGCGCTTCCTCTTCGTTGAGGGTGCGCGACCATTCGCACTCGTAGCTGTCGATAAGGCGTTGGATATCGCGCTCCAGGGTGTCGGCCAGCCCCAGCTTGTCGTGGACTATCACCTCGCGCAGGTAGTCGACGCCCCCTTCCAGATTGCCAAGCCAGACCGAGGTGCGCTGCAGTTTGTCGGCGCTGGTGACGTAGAACATCATAAAGCGGTCTATCAACCGGACTAACGTCTCGCGGTCGAGGTCAGACGCCAGCAGATCGGCGTGGCGCGGCTTCATGCCGCCGTTGCCACCCACATAGAGGTTCCAGCCCGCGTCGGTGGCGATGATGCCGACGTCCTTGCCCTGGGCTTCCGCGCATTCACGGGTACAGCCGGAGACACCGAACTTCATCTTGTGGGGGGTGCGAATGCCCTTGTAGCGGTTCTCGAGGAAGACCCCGAGGCCAACGCTGTCCTGCACGCCGAAGCGGCACCAGGTGCTGCCGACGCAGGTCTTGGCCATGCGCAGCGCCTTGGCGTAGGCCTGACCGGTCTCGAAACCGGCCGCCAGCAGCTTGCGCCAGATGGCGGGCAGATCATCCTTCTGGGCCCCGAACAGACCGATGCGCTGGGCGCCGGTGATCTTGGTGTAGAGCTTGTAGTCGCGGGCCACTTCGGCCACCGCCAGCAGCCCTTCCGGGGTCACTTCACCGCCGGCCATGCGCGGGATGACGGAGTAGGTGCCGTCCTTTTGCATGTTGCCGAGGAAGATGTCGTTGGTGTCCTGCAGCTGGGTATTGAGCGGGCTCAGTACATAGTCGTTCCAGCAGGAGGCGAGGATGGAGCCGACGGTCGGTTTGCACACCTCGCAGCCATGGCCGTGACCGTGCTTGGCCAGCAGCTCGTCGAAGCTCTTGATCCCCTCCACCTTGACCAGGTGGAACAGCTCCTGACGGGAGTAGGGGAAGTGGCCGCAGAGGTGGTTGTTGACCTCGATGCCCTGCTTCACCAGCTCGGCGTTGAGCACCTGGCTGATGAGCGGCACGCAGCCACCGCAGCCGGTACCGGCCTTGGTGTGCTGCTTGATGGCGGCCAGCGTGGTGTGGCCCTCGGCCACCGCCTTGGCGATGTCGCCCTTGGAGACGTCGAAGCAGGAGCAGATCTGGGCGCTCTCCGGCAGGGCATCCACCCCCAGGGTCGGCTTGGCCCCGGCGTAGGCAGGCAGGATCAGGGTGTCCGGGTGGCTCGGCAGGGGCAGGGCATTGAGCATCAGCTGCAGCAGGTTGCCGTAATCTTCCACGTCACCCACCAGCACGGCGCCGAGCAGGCGGCTGTTGTCTTCGCTCACCACTATCTTCTTGTAGACGCCGGCCTGGTCATCCTGGAACACATAGCTGTGGCTGCCCGGGGTGCGGCCGTGGGCATCACCGATGGAGCCGACGGAGACGCCGAGCAGCTTGAGCTTGGCACTCATGTCCGCCCCTTCGAAACGGCTGTCGCCGCCGAGCAGATGGTCGACGGTGATCTGGGCCATCTTGTAGCCCGGTGCCACCAGCCCGAAGAAGCGGCCCTGCCAGGCGGCGCACTCACCGATGGCATAGATGTCGGGGTCTGAGGTGAGGCAGTGATCGTCGATGACGATGCCGCCGCGCTCGGCGATGGCCAGATCGCCGTAACGGCCCAGGGTATCCTGCGGGCGGATGCCGGTGGAGAAGACCACCACGTCTACTTCAAGCGTGCTGCCGTCGGCGAAGGCGAGGCGGTGTTTCGCCTGCTCACCGCCGTGCATCAGGATCTCGCTGGTGCTCTTGCTGGTGTGTACCTGCACGCCCATGGATTCAATCTTGCGGCGCAGCAGCTGGCCGCCCTGGCCGTCGAGCTGCTCGGCCATCAGCACCGGAGCAAACTCCACCACGTGGGTCTCGAGACCCAGTGCCTTGAGGGCGCCGGCGGCTTCGAGACCAAGCAGACCGCCCCCGATCACCACCCCGCTCTTGCCGCTCTTGGCCGCGCTACGGATGGCTTTCAGATCCTCGATGGTGCGATAGACGAAGCACTCGTGGTGCTGACTGCCCGCAATGGGCGGCACCCAGGGGTAGGAGCCGGTGGCCAGCACCAGCTTGTCGTAACCGACCACTGTGCCCTTGTTGGAGTGCACTTCGCGGTTGGCCCTGTCGATTTTTTTCACCGCTTCGCCGAGCAGCAGGCGGATGCCGTGCTTGTCGTAGAAACCGGGTTTGACGAGGGAGAGATCTTCGCTGGTGTGATGGGAGAAGTAGGAGGAGAGATGGACGCGATCGTAGGCGGGACGGGGTTCTGCACCGAAGACGGTGATCTCGTAGCGGCCCGGGTCGGCCCGCTCGATCAGCTCTTCGATGAAGCGGTGCCCCACCATGCCGTTGCCCACAACGACCAGTCTGACTTTGCTCATAGTTGCCTCAAGTTTGGAGTAATAAAACATCATTCTGAGGCTAGGCTACCCAGTTGGAGGGGGCGGCCAATTGATGCAAATCAAGTGTCCATTTATATATCTCATCAGGGGTAACTCGATAAAATTCAGTGCTATACAAAAATAGGTATACCAGTTGATGATTTGTGGGCTTGGCTGGAGGGAGGCAATCGGGGGAAGAGTGATTTGCTGTATGGAGGGAGATGAAAACATCTACCGCCAACACGCCGGTCTCGCACTGGGTGAGACCGGCATCGCAAGTCGGGTGGCGAATCAGGCGATATGGCGGCGGAACAGGGCGAGCGCGATGGACAGGCTG
This sequence comes from Aeromonas sp. 604176, assembly GCF_049170755.1. Classification (NCBI taxonomy): domain Bacteria; kingdom Pseudomonadati; phylum Pseudomonadota; class Gammaproteobacteria; order Aeromonadales; family Aeromonadaceae; genus Aeromonas; species Aeromonas sp. 604176. The sequence continues at coordinate 6,196 of NZ_JAAKNE010000029.1, read as the reverse complement.
ATGCCGCCGATGGCGATCAGGGGCCAGAGCAGGGGCCAGGCGGCCGACCAGCCCAGCCCCTTCAGGAAGACCCCCTTGAGCAGCACGATGAAGTGGGTCAGGGGGTCGATGGCGGCCAGCCACTGGAACAGGGTCGGCATGTTCTCCACCGGCGAGACATAGCCAGAGAGGATCACCGCCGGCACCATGAAGCAGAAGACCCCGAGAAACGCCTGCTGCTGGGTGGTGCAGAGGGAGGAGATGAAGAGACCGATCCCGGCGAGCGCCAGGCCGTAGCAGACCATGCCGGCCAGCAGCAGGGTCAGGCTGCCGGAAAAGGGCACCTGATAGACGAAGCGGGCAGCCAGCGCGACTATGGTGCCCTGTCCCACCGCCACCAGGATGCCGGGCACCGCCTTGCCCGCCATGATCCAGCCCGGGGTGAGGGGGGAGACCAGCAGCTGGTCGAAGGTGCCCTCCTCCCACTCCCGCGCCACCGAGAGTGCGGTGACGATGAGGCAGCCTATGGTGGTGATGATGGCCACCAGGGAGGGGAGCACGTGCCAACGAAACTCGATGTTGGGGTTGTAGAGGTGGCGCACCGGCAGCTCGGGGGCGCCGCGCCCCTCGCTCTGCCAGCGGGCGATCACCTGGTTGATGTAGCCCGCCGCCACCTGGCCGCCGTTGGAGCGACGCCCATCGATGACAAGCTGCAGCGGGGCTGTGTCGCCGCGGGCCAGCCGGCGGGAGAAGTCGGGGGGGATGATCAGCCCGAGCAGCGCCTGCTGCCCGGTGATGGCCTCGGTCATTCCCGCCTCGCCTTGCACCGGAATGATGGTGGTGAAGGCGGGCATATGGGTGAGGCGCTCGATCAGCTCGCGGCTCTCGGCGCCGCCGTCCTGGTTGTAGATGGCCAGCGTGTTGCCGGTCACCTCCAGGGTGGCGGCGAAGGGGAAGAGGGCGGTCTGCAGCAGCACCGGCATGATCAGCAGGAAGCGCCCCTGGGTGTTACCCAGCAGGATGGCGAGCTCTTTTCGCACCAGCCACCAGAGTCGAGTCAGCATGCTTACTCCAGGGTGCGCCGCGTCTTGCGGGCGGTGAGGGCGAGCCAGAAGAGCGCCAGCAGCAGCAGGCTGAGGGCGTTGACCAGCAGGATCGACAGCACGTTGCCCGCCTGATAGAGGGTCTGCAAGGAGCTGGCAAAGTAGCGGGCCGGAATGAGGTGAGTGATGGCCCGCAGCAGAGGCGGCATGCTGGCGATCTCGAACACGAAGCCCGAGAGCATCATGGCCGGCAGGAAGGCCGCCGTCAGGGCCGCCTGGGCGGCGTTGAACTGGCTGCGCATCAGGGTGGAGAGAAACAGCCCCAGCCCCAGGGCGCTGCCGAGAAACAGGCTGGTGACCAGGAACAGGACGACCAGGGAGCCGCGCCAGGGTACCCCCATCACCACCACGGAGAAGAGCAGGCAGATGAGCATGGCGGCGATGCCGAGCCCGTAATAGGGCAAGAGCTTGGAGAGCAGCAGCTCGGTCCTGGTCACCGGGGTGGCGAGCAGGGCCTCCATGGTGCCGCGCTCCCACTCCCTGGCCACCACCATGGAGGTGAGCAGGGCGCCTATGATGGTCATCACCACGGCGATGGAGCCCGGCACCAGGAAGTTGCGGCTCACCAGCGCCGGATTGAACCAGGCGCGGCTCTCTATCGACACCGGCATGGCGACCCCCTCGCCAGCGAGCCACCCCTGCCAGATCCCCTGCACATAGTTGGTGACGAAGTTGGCGGTGTTGGGCTCGGAGCCGTCGGTGAGCAGCAGCGCCTGCGGCGTGCCATTGCCCTGACCGGCCAGCGCGCGGGAGAAACCGTCGTCGATCACCAGCAGGCCGCGGATCTCGCCACGGGCCAGACTGGCGAGCAGGGACGCCTTGCTCGGGCCGCTGTGGATCTCCAGTGCCGTAGAGCCGCGCAGGGCCTGCTCCAGCCGCACCGCCGGGGCGCCGCTATCGGTACGCCAGATGCCGAGGCGCAGATGGTCCACATCCAGATTGATGGCGTAACCCATCACCACCAGTAGCACCACCGGCATGATGAAGGCGATGAGGATGCTGCTCGGGTCACGGACGATTTGCAGCGTCTCCTTGCGGCAGAGGGCCAGCAGTCGCCGACGGTTGATGCTCATGCGTCCTCCTCGCTGGCCCGCTCGACCAGGGTGATAAAGGCCTCTTCCATTGTTGGCAAAGAACAGGTCGGCAAGGAGCCGGTTGGCAAAGAGGTCGCCGCCTCTTTGGCGGCCAGCCCTTTGAGATCGTCCGGGGTGCCGAGCGCCAGCAGCTTGCCGCGATAGATGAGGGCGATGCGGTCGCAATACTCCGCCTCGTCCATAAAATGGGTGGTGACCAGCACGGTGACGCCGTGGTCGGCCAGCGCGTTGATGTGCGACCAGAACTCGCGCCGGGTCACCGGATCGACCCCGGAGGTGGGCTCGTCGAGGAACAGCAGCGGCGGCTCGTGCAGCAGGGCGCAGGCCAGCGATAAGCGCTGGCGCAGACCGAGCGGCAGGGATTCCGCCTTTTGATCGAGCCAGGGGGCGAGGGAAAAGGCAGTCACCATGGCGTCGATCCGCGTCTGCTGGTGGCGGCCGAACAGGCCGTAAATACCGGCGAAAAAGGAGAGGTTCTGCGCTACGGTGAGCTGCTTGTAGAGGGAGAACTTCTGTGCCATGTAGCCGAGGCGCTGGCGCGCCGCCGAGGGGCTGTGGGCCAGATTGATGCCGGTCACCAGCGCCTGTCCCTCGCTCGGGCGCAGCAGGCCGCACTCCATCTTGAAGGTGGTGGACTTGCCCGCCCCGTTGGGGCCGAGCAGGCCGAAGATCTCGCCGCGGCGCACCGCAAAGCTGACATCATCGGTGGCGGTAAAATCGCCGAAGCGCTTGGTGAGGTGGCGCGCCTCGATCACCGCCTCGGGGGAGACCCCCTGCGGCAGTTCAGCTTCCCGCATCCCCGCCGCCAGACTCGACTCCCCGCCGGGGCCGCCGCCGAGCAGGTCGATAAAGGCATCCTCCAGCCGGGGCTGGGCCGGTTGAAAAGCGCCGCTGGCGAGATGCAGCTCCGAGAGCGGCGGTGGCGTCATGCCAGGGTGCAGCAGCAGGCGAACCCGCTCCCCCGCCACCGCGCCATCCATCACCGCCGGGTGAGCCAGTGCCCGGCGCAGCAGGGCACGCCGCTCGCGGCCATCCAGTTGCCCCGCCTCCAGCAGCCAGCAGCGGCTGGCCATGGCTCCCATCAGATCGGCCGGGGTGCCGCTGGTGCGCACCTCGCCATCCGCCATCAGCAGCACGTGGTCGCACAGCTCCGCCTCATCGAGATAGGCGGTACTCCAGAGCACCGTCATCCCTCCCTTGGCCAGCTCGCGTACCATCTGCCAGAGGGCGCGGCGAGAGATGGGATCTACCCCGACCCCGGGTTCGTCGAGCAGCAGCACATCCGGGGTGCCGAGCAGGGCGCAGGCCAGCCCGAGCTTCTGCTTCATCCCGCCAGAGAGCTTGCCTGCGGGTCGTGCGGTGAAGCGGGCAAGATCGGTGAAGGCGAGCAGCCGCGCAAAGGTGGGCGTGCGTTCGGGCTCCAGTACGCCGCGCAAGTCAGCGTAGAGGGTGAGATTTTCCAGCACGCTGAGATCCTCGTAGAGGCCGAACTGCTGGGGCATGTAGCCGAGGCGCTGACGCAGCAGATCTCCCTCGCTTACAGGATCCAGCCCCAGCACCCGGATGGTGCCCGCTTCCGGGATCAGCAGACCGGCCAGCAGGCGCAGCAAAGTGCTCTTGCCCGCGCCGTCGGGGCCGACCAGCCCGGTGATGCCGCCAGCCGGAATGGTGGCCGAGATGGCGTTGAGGGCGACCCGCTCGCCAAAGCGTTTGGTGAGCCCTTCAAGGGAGATGGCGCTGTTCATGGCGCCAGCCTGACGGTGACCGGCATCCCTTGGCGCAGGGCCGGGTCGGGATCCTGCACCACGATGCGCAGCCGGTAGACGAGGTGAGTGCGTAGGTCAGGCGTCTCCACCGATTTCGGGGTGAACTCGGCGGTCGGCGAGACAAAGCCCACCACCCCGTGATAGGGCTTGTCTGGCCGCGAGTCGGTGGTGAGGGTCACTTTGGCGCCGCTCGGGAAGTGGCCGAGCCAGGGCTCCTCCACATAGGCGCGCACCCAGACTGGCGCAGTCAGGGAGAGGTTGAAGGCGGTCGCTCCACTCTGCACCATGCTGCCGTTCTCGATGGCGCGACTGATGATGATGCCATCGCTGGGGGCGGTCAGGTTGGCATCTGCCAGCGCCAGTTCGGCACTGGCAAGCGCCGCTTTGGCCCCTTCCAGTTGGGCATCGGACTGGGCAATCTCTTCCGGGCGGTAGCCGGTTTCGAGCTGGGCGAGCTGTTCGCGTGCCGAGCGTACCTGCGCCTGGGTCTGATCCCGCTGGGAGCGGGCGGTATCGAGCTGACCGCGGGAGATGGCGCCGGTGGCGGCCAATGCGCTCTGGCGGCGCCACTGCTGGTTGGCCTCCAGTGCAGCGGCTTCGGCGGCGGCCAGTGCGGCCCGGGCGCGGTCGGTCTCTTCGCTGCGATAGCCTTTGTGGATCAAGGCGTTGGCGGCAGTGAGCGCAGCCAGATTGGCGCGGGCGCTGTTGCGGCTGTGGGTGAGGGGAACCGGATCGAGGCGGGCCAGCAGTTGACCGGCTTTTACCCTATCCCCCTCATCGACCAGCACCTGATCGACGCGGCCGCCGACCCGAAAGGCCAGATTGACGTCGCGAATATCGACGTTGCCGTAGAGGATGGAGCCGTCGGCCGGGCGCCCCTGCCACCAGAGGTAGCCACCGATAACGGTTAGCAGCAGGGCCACGATTGCAATGCGTTGCTTCATACCACTTCTCCTTGAGGATGGTTCTGCAACCAGAGGTCACCACTGAGAACGGCCAGCAGCAGAGCTACCATCGCGATGCGTTGTTTCATGCCGCTTCTCCTGCTTTCATGTCGGTGGGGCGCAGGCCGCGCAGGGCCCATACCAGCCGTTGTCTGGCGGCCTCAGGGCTGTCTATCTGACTCAGAAAGGGGGCGGCCTGTTCGGGCAGCCAGCCGAGCTGGCGACCGCTGCCGGCGATCACCAGCGGCAGGCCGACCGACCCCATGATGAAGATCATCAGCTGGAGCGGGTGACCCGCGACCAGCGACCCTTCCGCCTGTGCCATCCGTACCTGCTCGATCAGCAGCAGGGGATGACGGCGCGGCAGGCTGAGCAGAAAACGCTGGGCCGCCCCTTCGCCTGCCAGCGCATCGCCAAACAGGTGGTTGATAAAGCCGCGCTGGCGCGCCACCAGCCCGATCAGCGCCTCCAGGGTCGCCTCGAACATGGCGATGGCAGAGGGGTAGGAGCCTTTAGCTGCCACCGATTTGAGCTCGTCATAGAGGGGGGCGTACCAGAGCTCGACCAGCTCGTCGATAAAGGCGTCGCGGTTGCCGAAGTGGTAGACGAAGGAGCCGAGGTTCACCTCGGCCGCCGCCGCCAGCTCGCGTACCGTCAGGCCGCGCAGCCCCTTCTCGGTGGCGATGGCGAGGCCGGTATCGAGCAGTTTCTGCCGGGTTGGATTCATCTTTCTGGTTCCTGCTGCACAGATTTCGATCTGATTTATACATATGTATAAATCAACCGCACAGAAGTAGACAGATCTTTTTATGAGCAAATTTCAGCAGAGATGAAAAACGGCGGGCGTTCGAAAGAGATGGTTTGAAAACGTCTTTGGATTAAATGGGTTGTCGCAGATAAGGGTCAGAATTCGGGCGATGGGGGTGAGATGGAGGAGGCGATTGAGAAATAAAAACGCCTCCGTGAAGGGAGGCGTTTTATCGGGAGGGGCGCGTTTACAGAATAAAGCGGCTCAGATCCTCATCCTCGACAAGCGCACCGAGGTGGGCGTTGACGTAGTCGGTGTCGATGACAAAGGTCTCGCCGGACTTCTCGGAGGCGTCGTAGGAGATATCTTCCATAAGGCGCTCCATCACGGTGTGCAGGCGACGGGCACCGATGTTCTCGGTACGCTCGTTGACCTGCCAGGCCGCTTCGGCCAGACGGCGGATGCCATCCTTGGTGAACTCGATATTGACCCCTTCGGTGGCCATCAGCGCCTTGTACTGATCGGTCAGCGAGGCGTTCGGTTCGGTCAGGATGCGCTCGAA
>NZ_JAAKNE010000028.1:0-43480 GCF_049170755.1 Aeromonas sp. 604176 | reverse complement strand
TATGCGCTGGTCTCCTACCAGACCCTCTGGCTCAAGACCCACTTCCCGGCCGAGTTCATGGCGGCGGTGATGACCGCCGATATGGACAACACCGACAAGATCGTGACTCTGGTGGACGAGTGCCAGCGGATGGGGCTCACCGTGATCCCGCCGGATGTGAACACTGGCCGCTATCGCTTCTCGGTCAACGAAGATGGTCATATTGTCTACGGGATTGGGGCGGTGAAAGGGGTGGGTGAAGGCCCTATCGATGCTATCCTCAGCGCCCGGGATCAGGACGGCCCGTTCCGCGATCTGTTCGACTTCTGCAACCGGGTCGACATCAAGAAGCTCAACAAGCGGGTGATGGAGAAGCTGATCCTCTCCGGCGCCATGGATCGGCTCGGCCCCCACCGCGCCGCCCTGATGGCGACGCTGGAGGAGGCGATGCGGGCCGCCGAGCAGCACGCCAAGGCGCAGGCGGTGGGGCAGGTCGACATGTTCGGCGTGCTCACCGAAGAGATTGACGACGTCAAGAAGGCGTTTGCCAACGTGCCGCACTGGCCTGACAAGGTGTGGCTGGAAGGGGAGCGCGAGACCCTTGGGCTCTATCTCACTGGCCACCCCATCAACCAGTACAGCAGCGAATTGCGTCGTTATACCTCGGGTCGCCTGTGCGATCTGCATCCCACCTCCCGCGATACCGTGACCACGGCGGCTGGGCTGGTGATTGCCGCCCGCAGCATGGTGACCAAGCGTGGCAACAAAATGGGGATCTTCACCCTGGACGACCGTTCCGGTCGCCTCGATGTGACCCTGTTCAGTGAAGCGCTGGAAAAATATGAAGAATTGATGCAAAAAGACCGCATTTTGGTGGTTTCTGGACAGGTCAGCTTTGATGACTTCTCCGGTGGCCTTAAAATGTCGGCCCGGGAATTACTGGATATCAATGATGCGAGGGAGCGTTTTGCCAGAGCAATCCGCATCTCCCTCGATGAACAGCGTATCGATGATCGCTTTTTTCCGCGTTTGTGCGAGATTTTGGAGCCCGCCCGTGCCGGAGTCTGTCCGGTTCAGGTAAACTATCGTCGCCCCGGTTCCCGGGTGCGATTGACGCTCGGTACCGAGTGGCGGGTGACGCCCACCGATCAACTGTTAGATGACTTGCGCGTCCTGCTTGGACGAGAGCGGGTCGAGTTGGTTTTTGATTAGAGGTTCTAAGGCCCTATGAGTCTTTTTCTGGATTTTGAACAGCCGATTGCCGAGTTGCAGGCGCAGATTGATGAGCTCAAACATGTGAGTGAAGGCAATCACGCCGTGGATCTGAAAGACGAGATCCGCCGGCTGGAGAAGAAAAACGAAGAGCTGACCAAGAAGATCTTCGGTGATCTGGGGGCCTGGCAGGTATCCCAGATGGCGCGTCATCCCCAGCGCCCTTACACCCTCGATTATATCGAGCAGATCTTCACCGATTTCGACGAGCTGGCCGGTGATCGTGCCTATGCCGACGACAAGGCTATCGTCGGCGGTATTGCCCGTCTCGACGGCGAGCCTGTGATGGTGATTGGTCACCAGAAGGGTCGCGAGACCAAAGAGAAGATCAAGCGAAACTTCGGCATGCCGCGTCCGGAAGGATACCGCAAGGCCCTGCGTCTGATGGAGATGGCCGAACGCTTCAAGATGCCGATCATCACCTTTATCGACACCCCGGGCGCTTACCCTGGCGTCGGTGCCGAAGAGCGTGGCCAGTCCGAGGCGATTGCCCGGAACCTGAAAGTGATGGCCGGTCTGACCGTGCCGGTGGTCTGCACCGTGATCGGTGAGGGTGGCTCCGGTGGTGCGTTGGCAATCGGGGTGGGTGACCGCGTCAACATGTTGCAGTACTCCACCTACTCCGTCATCTCGCCTGAAGGGTGTGCCTCCATCCTGTGGAAGAGTGCTGACAAAGCTTCTGTGGCTGCCGAAGCGATGGGGATCACTGCCCAGCGTCTGAAAGAGCTCAAGCTGATCGACCATGTGATCGACGAGCCCCTCGGTGGTGCCCATCGCGATGTGGAGAAGATGGCCAAAAACCTCAAGGCTCGCATCAAGCAGGATCTGGACGCCCTGCGTCCGCTCGATACCGAGCAACTGCTGGAGCAGCGCTACCAGCGTCTGCTGGGCTACGGCTACTGCTAAGAGCAGCCGTCTGCCCCGAGTATTCAGGCCCCCGTCAGCGACGGGGGCTTTTTATTGCTGATGACTTGTCTTGCGGTGATTGCCCCAATGCGCCCTGAAACGGCACAGCTCAGTCTTCGCGGGTGAGGGGCAGGGGTTGGTATGCCACGCTGTTGGTGAGGGCTGTCAGGGACTGTGGCAACGCGTTGTCTGTCGCCTGCCCGCTGCATCCTGTGGCATCGCTAGCGATGGCATGACAAGCCACGTGATCATCCGATTGCGGCATAAAAAAGCGCCCCGACTGTGCGGAGCGCTTTTACAGGTGTCTGGCGGTATTACAGTTCAATCTCGTCTGTAAGACCTTCATAGGCGATATCGATGGATTGCAGCTCCTTCTGCAGGCGATGTTTGTCTTTCAACGCCTCGATTTCACGCCATTTACGTTTTTTTCCCGTTGTCCCGCGGCTACGCGAACCGAGTTCAACCACTTCGTCATAATCGAAGTTGAACATTTCCATGGCTCCCTCCTTGGTTTTTATCGTTTTCACCACCCGTATAACATAACGAATCTGAAATTAAAACGTTTTCGTGACGACTCTATGACAGCGCTAAAAAAGCCCATGAAAAAAAACCGGGCCCCTTGGTAGGGGCCTGGTTTTTATCAGAAAAAAGAACTGATTACAGGCGGCTTGCCAGCATGGTTTCCAGCTTGCCCTGGTCGATGGCGAACATGCGGATGCCTTCGCCCAGCTTCTCGTGAGCCATGGCGTCCTGGTTCAGTTCCCAGCGGAATTCGGCTTCGGTCATCGGGGTCGGTTTGGCCTTGCGCTCACCGGTGTAGTCCAGTTTGCGTACCACGGCGCCTTCGGTCTTGCTCAGCTCTTCCAGCAGAGCCGGGCCAATGGTCAGGCGGTCGCAGCCGGCCAGTTCCAGGATCTCGCCGGTATTGCGGAAGCTGGCGCCCATCACCACGGTCGGGTAGTCGTGCTGCTTGTAGTAGTTGTAGATGGAGGTGACAGAAACCACGCCCGGATCTTCGCTGGCGGTGTAGTCACGGTTGTGCTTGGCCTTGTACCAGTCGAGGATGCGGCCTACGAACGGGGAGATCAGGAAGGCACCGGCTTCGGCACAGGCACGGGCCTGGGCGAAGGAGAACAGCAGGGTCAGGTTGCACTGGATGCCCTCTTTCTCCAGTACCTCGGCGGCACGGATCCCTTCCCAGGTGGAGGCCAGCTTGATCAGAATGCGGTCGTTGCTGATACCCGCTTCGTTGTAGAGACGGATCAGCTTGCGCGCCTTGGCGATGCTGGCTTCGGTATCGAAGGAGAGACGAGCATCCACTTCGGTGGAGATACGGCCCGGAACGATCTTCAGCACTTCCAGACCGATATTGACGGCCAGCTTGTCGCCCGCGTCGATGATTTGCTGTGCCTTGTCCTGGCTCTGGGCTTTGGCCCATTTGATGGCGTCTTCGATCAGCGGAGCGTACTCGGGGATCTCGGAGGCCTTCAGAACCAGAGAGGGGTTGGTGGTGGCATCGATGGGCTGATAGCGTTTGATGGCTTCGATATCACCGGTGTCGGCAACAACAGTGGTCAGGGCTTTCAGCTGGGTTAATTTATCGGCCATAGCGAATATCATCTCTTAATGAGGGAGTAATCCCTGGGTTGCGGGCTTGAGACGGTGGTTCTGAAATAAAATTACAGGATCTTGGTGCCTCAGGCTCAGAAAAGCGCGATGGGGGCGGCCCATCGTCATTGCCTGCCTAATTAATACTGATGTGCTGCATCCTGCAATAGGGGCGCTTGGTTGTTAAACATTCAGGCTGTTGAGTCATCCCGTTTTATGGCGTGAAACTATATGATTAGTAAGGTTTTTTACATTTCCTCCCGACCTCGCTCCGGTTTGCTTTCAGCTGAACTTTTTTAGCCAATATCCATATTTGTGTCGTCGATCACATAAATTATCTCGCTACGTACTTGAAATTTAATTACAGAGCAAACGTTTGGCGAAATGTCTCCGTTTGAAAGCCATTTCATGCAAGCGTTTGCGTTTTCGGATAGCTCATCAGGGATATATCAAAATGGTTCTCTTATGGGGCTTAATGGTGGCCTGTCTGATTGAATTATTGAGTTTGTTGAAAGTTTGCGATTTAAATGGAGCTTTATGGGCTTTTACCGTTCGTTTTTTGTGTCTCGCGTGACCGGGATCACTATTCCGGGCTCTCCCGCTGTGCTAGATTCCGCCCCTTTAGCGAAACGCTAATTAAACGACAGACAGAAAACGGTCAGCGCAGACTGGCCATGGATGTGAATAACAACGAGAGAATTATGGACACCTTGATTGCGATGCTAAACGACCTGATGTGGGGAGCCGTGCTCATCTACCTGCTCATCGGGGTCGGTATCTTTTTCACCTTCCGCCTGGGTTTTATCCAGATCCGTCACTTTGGCCACATGTTTTCCGTGCTGAAAAACAGTCGTAAATCGGACAACGCGGGCATCTCCTCCTTCCAGGCCCTCTGTACCAGCCTTGCCGCCCGTGTCGGCACCGGCAACCTGGCCGGTGTGGCTGTCGCCATCTATCTGGGTGGCCCTGGCGCCATCTTCTGGATGTGGCTGATTGCCTTTATCGGCATGGCGACCGCCTTCGTCGAAAGCACCCTGGCCCAGCTCTACAAGGTCAAGGATGAGGATGGCAACTACCGTGGTGGCCCGGCCTACTACATGGAGAAAGGCCTTGGCATGCGCTGGATGGGGGTGGTGTTTTCGCTCTGCCTGATCCTGGCATTTGGTCTGGTGTTCAACGCGGTGCAGGCCAACTCCATCAGTCTGGCGATGAAGGTTGCGTTTGGCATTCCTGACTGGGTCAGCGGTCTGGCGCTGGTGGCGCTCTCTGGCCTGATTATCTTCGGCGGCATTCGTGGTATCGCCCGTTTTGCCGAGCTGGTGGTGCCCTTTATGGCACTGGCTTATATCCTGCTGGCGCTGGTGATCGTGGCGATGAACATCACCGAGTTGCCCCATGTCTTCATGCTGATCATCAAGTCTGCCTTCGGGATTGAGCAGGCAGGCTCGGGTGCGCTGGGTTATGCCATCTCCCAGGCGATGATCAACGGTATCAAGCGCGGTCTCTTCTCCAATGAAGCGGGGATGGGTTCTGCACCCAACGCTGCGGCGACTGCCACTCCCTATCCGCCGCACCCGGCCTCCCAGGGTTATGTGCAGATGCTGGGCGTCTTTATGGACACCATCGTCATCTGCAGCTGTACCGCCGCCATCATCCTGATGTCAGGTCAGTTTGAGCCGGGCTCCGGCGTGACCGGTGTCGAGCTGACCCAGCGGGCGCTCTCTTCCCAGATTGGCAGCGGTGGCAACATCTTTATCGCGGCGGCCATCTTCTTCTTCGCCTTCACCTCTATCGTGGCGAACTACTCCTATGCCGAAACGAATCTGGTGTTCCTCGAGCACAACCACAAGGGCGGCCTGATGCTGTTCCGGATGTTTGTGCTGGGCATGGTGATGTTCGGCTCTGTGGGCGAGTTGCCGACCGTCTGGGCAATGGCTGATGTCTCCATGGGGTTGATGGCCATCGTCAACCTGGTGGCTATCCTGCTGCTCTCCGGCGTCGCCATCAAGCTGGCCAAGGATTACAACGACCAGCTCAGGCTGGGCAAGGTGCCCACCTTTGATGCCAACAAGTACCCCGAGATCCGCTCCCAGCTGGAAGAGGGGATCTGGGACAATCCGACCAAAAAATAACAAGCGGTGAGTCAAACCTCTTGATTAAAACCTGAAGGGGGAGCCGGTGGCTCCCCCTTCTTTTATGAGCCGCTCTTCTGCGGCTGATCCCAGCGCTGGGCGAGCTGTCTGATACGCCGTTGCAACTGGCGCCCGCAGCGCCCTTGTTGCCGGTCGTTGAGGAGGGCATAACGCCAGCGGCGATAGAGCCACGCACTCTTTAGCAGGGGATGGGCAAGGTCGGGGCGCAGCCGCGCCAGCCGCTCGCACCATGCTCCCATGCTCTCGGCAGGCTCTGGGGAATAGCCGCTGCGTTTGCCCCGTTTGAGCAGGGGTTGCCAGATGCGCCGCTCTGGCGGCAGACGGGCGGGCAACAGCAGGGGCAGGCTCACCAGCAGGGCGACCAGCATCAGGCTCGCGAGGATCAACCAGGGAGTGTGCGCTGCCAGTGCAGGCCAGCGCAGACCGATTTGCTGCCAGAGCTGGCCCGCATCGTAACCAATCACCCAGCGACTCCACTGGTATTCGATATTGTTGCCCCACCAGCGCAGCTGATTGAGCAGGGCCCAGTTGCGATAACGTTGCAAAGCGAGGGGGTCGGCGGCGGTAAACTCGTCGCTCAGGGCCTCCCTCACGCCGTCTTCAATGCGCTCAGGTGCCACTGCCGCCGTGGGGTCGATTCGCCGCCATGAGCCCCCTTCATCGAGATACTCCACCCAGGCATGGGCATCGAACTGGTGTACCGCCAGATAGTTGCCCCTGGGATTCCATTCGCCGCCGAGATAACCGGTGACCAGTCGTGCAGGAATACCGGCAGCGCGCAGCACGAAAGCGGTCGCCATGGCGTAGTGGCCGCAAAAGCCCTGCTTTGTATCGAACAGGAATGCATCCACCCCGTCACTGCCAAGTCGTGGCAGGCTCAGGGTGTAGTAATAGGATTGGCTGCGAAACTGTGCGAGCAGGGCGGCGACCAGCTTTGCACGTTCTGGATAGCGCACTGCCAACCCTTGGCCGTGAGCTCGCGCTCTCGGGTTGCCCCCGGCTGGCAGTTGCAGGTTGCGCTGGGCGGCTTGGCTATCATCCTCGATCTGTGCTTCGCCGCGGCCAATGCGATAGCGTATCGCCATCTCGCCGCTCCCCTGCCGATAGAGGGTGTCGAGAGGCGCGAGCATTACCGGTCCCGCCAGCAGGCGCGGTTCGCTCAGAGCAAAGGCCCAGCGGTGGCGCTGGGGCTCGGCGATCACCTCGTAGCTCCCGGCGGGTAACGGACTATCTGCCAGTTGAGAGTTGGTCTGAGAAGAGGATGCCAGAAGGGGGAGCCCGGTTTGCACCGGCACTGTCTGCTGCCATGCCCTGACCTCGGGGCTCAGTAACCAGCGCTGGCCATCGAAAACTTCTTGGCGCATCACCGGAAAGTAGCGCTCGCGGGCCGGGGGCGGGCCATCGGCAAAGGTGACCCGAAAGGCCAGTTCCGAGGAGTTGACCAGTTCGCTGATATCGCCGGGGGCCAGCTCTTCCGAGAGCCCCGACAGGGCGCGGCTGGTGGTGGGCATCTGCCAGAGGGGCGGGAGCCTTGGCAGCAGCAGAAACAGAGTGATGAGCAGGGGAAGCGCCAGCAGCAGGGCGCTCCCCGCACTGCGCCAAGGCCGTTTCTGCTCGGGAGCGATGGCGGCCACCAGCGCGGTCACTGCTAACCAGAGTGCTACTGTCATTCCGGCCGTCCAGCCGATGCTTTGGCGTTGTACCAGCGCCAGCGCGATGAGGAAGAAGGCGAGCAGTAGTACCTGCTCGATATCCCGCTCGCGCCGTACCTCGATCATCTTCAGGCTATAGCCGAGCCAGAGCAGATTGATCAGGGCGGGCAGGGTGCCCAATGTGCGCCACTGCAACCCCAGCAACACCACGGTTGTGATGGCCAGCAGCGCCAACCAGCGGGTAGGCAGGGGCGGCCAGCCGTGCCACAGCATCATGGCCCGGACGCCGAGAGTGATGGCGCCCACTGCCACTACCCAGAGTTGCAACTGGGGCCAGAGCGCCGCGACCAGCAGCAGCTGTTGCAGGGCGATGATTGGCAGCAGGCGGCGGTTATCGAGCAGCATCTGACCAGCTCTCCTGTGGCTTGCCATCGAATCGGGCCAGTGCCAGCAGGCAGCGCTGCACAAAGGCGGCACCACTCTCGGGCCCCAGCGTCTGACCTGCCAGCGTCAGGGTAAAGGGGATGCCCCGCTTGCCGTAATCGACGCACCACCAGGCCAGCACTGCCAGCCGCTGCTCCAGATCCCCACCCGCGATCCGCTGCAAGGTGAGGTGAGTGTCATCCTGCTGTGGCTCATGGAACTGTTTGGTCAGCAGGCCGCGCCCCTGGGCAAGTTGCTTCCAGGCGACCCGGCTCAGTGGCTCACCGGCCTGATGTGTCCGCAGAGAGTCAAAGTCACCGAGAGGGGCTGGAGCGGGTTGGCCCTGATGCCCTTCGCTTTCGGTCGCATGTGCCCCTCTTAGCGCCCCGAACGCCGGTTTGGGGGCGAGCCAGCCCTCCAGTTGCAAGTCCAGAAGCGTCCAGCAGCGAAACAGACCGAGGGGGTAGCGGCTCTCGACCCGCAATCGGCCAAGGGGCAGTGGCCCGCGGCGTGAGCCCGATACTGGCAGGATAACTGTGCTGGGCAGAGCGTCGGCCTGTGCCAGCCAGAGGGTGCCTTCGTTGAGGCTAAAGTGAAGTGCCTGCACCGGGCGCGGGCTCTGTACCAAGATACGGATAGGCAGCTGGCTACCCGCTTCCCCGAGCACCAGCGTGCCCCCCAGCAGCTCCAGCCCCAGGAGGTTACGGTGGGTGAGCCACATGGCGGCCATAAACAGGCTGCCGAGGCAGTAGGCCACCAGCAGCACAAGATTATTCTGGTAGTTGGTGCCGAGCAGATAGATGGCGAGCAGCACCAGCAGATAGAGTAACCCCATGCGGGTGGGGAGAATAAAGAGGGTTCTCGGCCCCAGCGTTATCTGGCGCGCCGGCGGAATGCGGCGATCGAGCCAGCGCCGCTGCCAGCGGTCTCGCCACTGCTGCCAACGGTTTAGCCATTTGCTCATCAGGGATGGTCCGGATCGACCCTGGCCAGCAACCGCTGGCTCAGGGGACAGGCTTCGCCGTGTTGCACGCCAAAGCTGCCCCGCAGTCGATGTTCCGCTACATAAGGAAAGACCGCCTGCACATCCTCTACAGTGACAAAGCGCCGCCCCGCAACCAGTGCCCAGGTCCGGCTCACCGCCAGCAAGGTCTGGGCTGCCCGGGGGGAGAGGGACTGTGGCAGATCCCCATCAAAGCGGCTCTGGTGCACCAGCGCCAGCAGGTAATCGAGGGTGGCATCGGAAACATGGATAGCATCACCTTCCGCTTGCAGGGCAGCCAGCTCGGCGGCATCCAGCATGGCGGGTAATGGGCCGCTCGGCTGGTGGCCGCGCAGCAACTGGCGCTCCGCCTCTCGCGGCGGAAAACCCAGCGAGAGTCGCACGGCGAAGCGGTCGAGTTGGGACTCCGGCAGTGGATAGGTGCCCGCCTGATCCGCCGGATTCTGGGTGGCGATGACGAAGAAGGGCGTTGGCAGCGGGTGAGTGTGTCCCTCGATGCTCACCTTGCCCTCGGCCATCGCCTCCAGCAGGGCGCTCTGCACCTTGGGGCTGGCGCGGTTGATCTCGTCCGCCAGCAGCACCTGGGTAAAGATGGGGCCGGGGTGAAAGCGAAATGTTTGCTGTTGGGGGTCGAAGATCTGCAGCCCCAGCAGGTCGGCGGGGAGCAGATCAGCGGTGAACTGCATCCGCCTGCATGCAAGCCCCAGCACCTGCGCCAGCGCGTGGGCCAGGGTAGTCTTGCCCATACCGGGCAGATCCTCGATCAGCAGATGACCACGTGCCAGCAGGGTCACCAGCGCGATTTTCAGTTGCCGCGGCTTTCCCAGAATGACGCTCTCCAGTGCTGCCAGCAGCCCGGCAATCTGCTCTTCTCTTTTCATTCCCTTCATACACACTCCCTGTGTTGCGTCGCCCCTACAGCTTAATACGCCCGCAAGGGCGAAGGCGGATAACTAACGGGCGGTAAAAATGCAGCGCAGGGATGGTTATGAACGGGAGGCGACATGGTTCATTGCTGTGGTCTGGTCAATTCAATATGGCTGCTCAGGCACGTAGCCCAATACAATATTTCCTGATTGGAATGTACCGATCGCCATCTCTTCACTAGGTGGGGGCGGTAGGTGCCCATATAGTTGCCCCCATTGCGACGCGCTGCGTTGCTACCTTTATGGCCACCTTGGCCCCGCCACTGTTCGCCTGTCGCTGTCATCTTGCAGGTATCGGCAGGGCCATCTGTTATGGAGCACCCATGTTTGTTTTCCTGTTGTGCACTTTTCTGATGATTATCCTCTATCCGGTCGGGATCGATCTCTATCTGGTCGCCGTGCCCCGGATTGCCGATACCCTGCAGGCGAGTGAAGCGCAGATCCACACCGCCTTCTCTATCTATCTGTTCGGTATGGCGGCGACCGTGCTACTGGGGGGAGTGATTGCTGATCGCTACGGGCGGCGCTGGGTGGTGCTCGGGGGCGCGCTGATTTTTATCCTTGCTTCGCTGGTGGCAGGCAATGCGGAGGGGATCAACCAGTTCTATTTCGGCCGTTTCTGGCAAGGGGTCGGGGCCGGTGCGCTCTATATCATGACCTTTACCGTGCTGCGGGATGTGCTGAGTCAGGAGCGGTTGGCGATGGCGCTCTCGATGATTAACGGGGTGATCTGCGTGATCCCGGTGCTGGCGCCGGTGCTCGGTTACCTCATCCTGTCCCATTTTGACTGGCGCGGGATCTTCATGGCGATGGCGCTGGTGGCGGCCGTCAGCGGTCTGGTCAACCTGCTTCTGCTCAAGGAGACCCGTCCGGCTCGGCAACCGGGGAGTGGTGCTGCGCTGCCCTTTGCCCTGCTGCGCTCCCCGCGCTTTATGTTGCTATCCCTGCTGACCAGTGCCAGCGTGACCTCTATTCTGGTCTATGTCAGCGTCTCGCCGCTGATCCTGATGAAGGAGTTTGGCTTCACTACCGAGCAGTACTCCATCGTGATGATGGTGATGGCCGGCGTGAGTATGTCCACCTCCTTCCTGACGCCCCTGCTGTTGCGCTGGTTGGGCAAACAGAAAGTGCTGGCGGTGTCTCATCTCTGCTATCTGCTGGCGGCGTGCTCACTGTTCGGCAGCTGGCAGACGGGGGGCGATATCCATCTGCTGCTGCCGGGATTTGCACTGGTCTGTGTCGGCTTCTCCTGTGGCTTCGGGGTGGCGATGGGGGAGGCGCTCGATGGTTGTCAACACAATGTGGCGTTCGCCAGCGCGGTGCTCTGCATCATGCAGATCAGCCTCTCCGGCCTCTATATCTGGTTGCTTGGCCAGCTCGGCTTTACTCCGTCCGAGATGCTGATCTGCGCTCTGCTGCTGGCACTGCTCAGTTACCTGGCTGTCAAAGGGCTGTTACCATGGCTCGCGCTTCGTGAAGCGCGGTCGCAGGGCTGATGGAAGATGAGAGGGGATATGCGCAATCTGGGTGAACTCGATTTAAACCTGCTGGTGGTGTTCAAGTACCTGATGCAGGAGCGCAGTGTGGCAGGGGCAGCGAAAAAGCTCTGTGTCACTCCGTCGGCGGTGAGCAAGTCTCTGGCCAAATTGCGGGAGTGGTTTGACGATCCTCTGTTTGTGCGGGTGCGGCAGGGGTTGCAGCCCACCAACCTCTCCCTGACTCTGGAGGAGGAGCTGAAGGTCTGGTTCCAACTCACTGACAGCATCACCTCGCTCAATAGCGAGGCGATCCCCGATGGTGCCCGCTTCACCCTGGTGATGGAGTCCCCCTTCTACATCAGCTTCCTGAGCGATCTGCCCATGACCATCTACCAGAAGTACCCCAACTCGGTGGTCAGGATGCTGGGGTGGGATCACCACTCCCTCAACGACATCGTCAATGGCGATGCAGATCTCGGCTTTTGTGCCCGCGAGACCCATGGCCGCTCTCTGGCCAAGGTCAACCGCTTGCCTTATTACATCGATCATGAGGTGCTGTTCACCGATCGCCCGGTGGTTTTTCTGCGCAAGGATCACCCCTTGCTCCAGCAGAAGTGGTCGCTGGAGAACTTTCTGGCCTGCCCCCAGATCAGCATGGTGTGGGAAGCGAACGATACCTGGGCTCTCGACAGTCTGCTGGAGGACGAGGGGCTGAAGCGAGAGGTGCCCATCATGGTCTCAAGCTTCGAGCAGGCGCTGCATATCGCCTCCCAGTCGAGTCACGAGCTGATTGCGGTGGCCCCTTCCTACTGCGGTGGTTATGCCAGTGGGCATCACGGCAATCTGATCGCCATGCCGCTGCCGCTACCCGAAAAGCTCTATGCCCAGCTTGAGATCGCCTTCATCCTGCTGTGGCACAAACGGCACAATCAGGATGCCAAGGTGATGTGGCTGCGCAACGAGATCCGGCGACTCTACAACGACGAATCGCCACGCTAATGTGGCCGTGACTGTGCCCATCGATCAGCCGGAGCCATCAGCTCCGGCATTTTGTTGTCGCATCGCCCGGATGAGTGGGCTTTGGCACGACTTAAGTGCCGAGATCGGGTTCAAGCTGTGTGCCATTCAACTCTCTTTATGCACATATTGGCCTTGGTTGCACGTCTCGAGTGAAGCTCTTTTCACGAAAAAAATTCATGTGGTTTCATTAGAAAACTTCACTAATGGTCAATTTTAAAGTGTGATCGACCATTAAGTTCCTGTATTTGCAGTGATATAGCATGACAACCCTTGTAATGGCGGGGTTAGATAGCGCCTGCGTAAGTGACTGCCAGTAGAGCGCGGCGTGAGCCAGCCCCACAGGTCGTCTGTGGCCGTGTCATGCCCCGGCTATCTGGCCACCAGCCATGAGTGACGGAGCAGAGGGGAATAAGCATCAAGGTTGATAAACCGGCTTGAGTGAAGGGATGCAGCAAAGGTCGCACCCGGAGCCGGTAACTGTACCGGGAGACGCCACTCACCATCCCCCGATAACCCGTAATTGAAACCGGCTAGATGAAAAACACCTTTCATCGAACGGGGCGCGTGCACCCGAAAATAGCCAGATTGGCAGGCTGACTGTGCTCTCCGTTATAGCAATGGCGGGCAAAAATAGTGCGGCAGCCACCACCAGATTAATAAAAATAAATCTCAGCAAAGGCAGGTTGATATGCGTCCAGCAACAGCACCCACAGGGTTGTTACAACAACCCAAACCATTTTTCATGATATTTTTCGTCGAACTCTGGGAGCGCTTCGGTTATTACGGCGTGCAGGGGATCCTGGCTGTTTTCTTTGTGCAGCAACTGGGTTTTTCCCAAGAGCAATCCTTTATTACCTTCGGTGCCTTCTCGGCGCTGGTATATGGCCTGATCTCGGTTGGTGGCTATGTCGGCGACCATGTGCTCGGCACCAAGCGCACCATGGTGCTGGGGGCCGTGGTGCTGGTGATAGGCTACTTTATGACCGGCCTCTCTATCTACAATCCCGACCTGATTTTCTATGCGCTGGGCACCATCGCGGTCGGTAACTGCCTGTTCAAGGCCAATCCGGCCAGCCTGCTGTCAAAATGCTACCAGCCAAAAGATCCGCGGCTGGATGGGGCGTTTACCCTGTTCTATATGTCGATCAATATTGGCTCCCTTATTTCCCTCTCGCTCGCGCCGGTAATTGCCGATCACTACGGCTATACCGTGACCTATAACCTGTGCGGGGTGGGGCTGATTATTGCGCTGCTCACCTTCTTTGCCTGCCGCAATATGGTCAAGGATATTGGCTCCGTACCGGATCACCTGCCGCCCGATTACAGCAAGCTGCTGCTGGTTATATTGGGCTCGGTAGCCATGGTCTTCTTCTGCGCCTGGCTGATGCACCACGTGGTGATCGCCAACATGGTGCTGATGACGGTGACCATCGCCGTGGTGATATTCTTTTTTCGCGAGGCATTCAGGCTCGATACCGTGGGCCGCAACAAGATGTATGTGGCCTTCGTGCTGATGCTGGAGGCGGTGCTCTTCTATGTGCTGTATGCCCAGATGCCGACGTCTCTCAACTTCTTTGCCATCAACAACATGCACCACGAAATGCTGGGCATGAGCGTTAACCCGGTCAGCTTCCAGGCGCTCAACCCCTTCTGGGTGGTGGTGGGTAGCCCGGTACTCGCGATGATCTATACCCGGATGGGCAGCAAGGGGCGGGATCTCACCATGCCGCTCAAGTTCACTCTCGGGATGTTCTTCTGCTCGCTGGGCTTTCTGACGGCGGCGGCATCCGGCTGGTGGTTTGCCGATGAGCAGGGGCTGACCTCCCCCTGGTTTATGGTGCTTATTTACCTGTTCCAGAGTCTGGGAGAGCTGATGATCAGTGCGCTGGGACTGGCGATGGTCGCCGCGCTGGTGCCACAACGCCTGATGGGCTTCATTCTGGGAATGTGGTTCCTGACTCAGGCGATGGCGTCCCTGCTGGGTGGCTATGTGGCGACCTTTACCGCCGTGCCGCAAGGGATGACGGATCCGCTGCAAACCTTGCCCATTTACACAGGCGTATTTGGCAAGATCGGGATGGCGACTCTGCTGATTGCGGTAGTGATGGGGCTGATGGTGCCCTGGCTCAACCGGATGATGAATGCGACGCCGACCGAAGCCGAAGGGCTGGTCGCGGGTCAATCACAGGCGTAATGAGGGGAGGATAGTGCGAGACAAGGCAAGGGCAAGGCGAACCTTGCCTTGCTGTTGATGGCTTAGTTGTACTGCTCTTCCATCCAGGCTTCGACGATCAACTGCGCCGAGACCCCGTCCACACTGCCTTTTTCCAGCGCGCGATAGCCGCCTCGCTCAAACAGCCGGGCGCGGGCATCTGTGGTGGTGAGTCGTTCATCCTTGAACTCCACCGGCTTGCCGAAGCGGCCATGTAGCCGGTTGCCGAATTTGCGGGCCCGTACCGTGATCTCCTGATCGGTACCATCCATGTTCAGCGGTAGGCCGACCACCAGCAGGTCCGGTTGCCACTCCTTGAGCAGCTTCTCAATCTCGTCCCAGTTGGGGATGCCGTCGTTGGCCTTGAGGGCGCGCAGAGGCTGGGCTGTGCCAGTCAGCTCCTGACCGATGGCGACGCCAATGCTCTTGGTGCCATAGTCAAAGCCCATGATGCTGCGTGATGACATAACTGATAAATCCTCGAAATAGAGAGCGGAGCGGGCCAGCCGATCAGCTGTGGCCGATATCGCTGGAGAGGTGAACCGGGTTCACCCCTATGCTGGCGGCAGCTTGCTGCCAACGTTTGTGAATGGGGGTCTTGAACACCAGAGCCGGATTGGGGGGGATCACCAGCCAGGCGCCGTCCACCAGCTCCTGCTCCAGCTGCCCGGCGCTCCAGCCGGCATAGCCAAGGGCCACCAGCCAATGGGCAGGGGCTTCGCTCGTACCCAGGGTTTCCAGAATATCCTTGGAGGTGGTCACCATCATCTCATCTCCCACCTGCAGGGTGGAGTTGAAACCGGGGCGGAAGCTGTGCAGCACGAAGCCGCGATCGGCGTGAACCGGTCCCCCTTGCAGCACCGGTTGCTTGAGTTCCGGGTTGTTGGGCGGATTGAGCTGGAGCTGGGTCAGCATGGTTTCCAGCGACATCTCCACCGGAATGTTGACGACCAGTCCCATGGCGCCCTCTTCGTTGTGCTCGCACAGATAGACCAGCGAGCGCTCGAAATAGGGATCCGTCAGGCTTGGCATGGCAAGCAGGAAGTGATTTTGCAGTGTTTGCATAGAGGCCAAATAGTGCAAAGGTATTTGAGGTCAATTATGGCAGTTGATCCCCATGGGAAAAACCGCTTTTTGGGCAGGGCGAGATCCCGCCCCTTTCCGGATTGCCTTGAAACAGAGAGGGTGGCGCCGGGCCACCCTCTCTATTTTCGGGCTTGTCGGGGGCGGGTTACCCCTGAACAGGCCGGTTTAGCCTGCCTGGCGATTATTTGCCCAGCCGACGCTCGATGGCATCCATCAGCATGCCGGTGATGTGTACATCGAAGGCGGCCTCGATCTCGCGAATGCAGGTCGGGCTGGTGACGTTAATCTCGGTCAGCCGATCGCCGATGATGTCGAGGCCGACGAAGATGAGGCCTTTCTCTTTCAATGTCGGGCCCACCGCGCGGGCGATGGCCCAGTCGGCTTCGCTCAGGGGGCGCGCTTCACCACGGCCACCGGCTGCCAGATTGCCACGGGTCTCGCCTTGCGCCGGAATGCGGGCGAGGCAGTAGGGTACCGGTTCACCGTCCACCACCAGCACCCGCTTGTCGCCATCCTTGATGGCGGGCAGATAGGTCTGCGCCATGCAGTACTGGCTGCCGTGGGCGGTCAGGGTCTCGATAATCACGCCGACGTTGGCGTCATCCTCCTTCATGCGGAAGATGGAGGCGCCGCCCATACCGTCCAGCGGTTTGAGGATGACGTCTTTGTGCTTGGCGTGGAAGGCACGCAGCTTGTCGGCGCGGCGGGTCACCAGCGTGGTCGGGGTGTGCTCGGCAAACCAGGCGGTGTAGAGCTTCTCGTTGGCGTCGCGCAGGCTCTGCGGCTTGTTGACGATAAGGCAACCCTCATCCTCGGCCCGCTCCAGCATATAGGTGGCGTAGATAAATTCGGTGTCGAACGGCGGATCCTTGCGCATCAGGATCACATCGAGGTTGGAGAGGGGCTGATCCACCACCTCGCCCAGCGTGTACCAGTCGGCGTAGTCATATTTGACGGTGAGCGGGCGCATGGTGCCAAAGGCGCGACCGGCTTCCATGTAGAGATCCTTCATCTCCAGATAGAAGAGCTCATAGCCGCGCTTTTGCGCCTCTTCGAGCATGGCAAAGCTGGAATCTTTCTTGATGTTGATGGCCGAGATGGGGTCCATCACGATGCCGAGTTTAATGGTCATCCGCTGTTCCTTTTTAATGGCTCGATAGGGTTGTAGGGTCGATTAGTGCAGCGTAATCGTCCGCTTGAGGCTGCGTCGATGCATGATGTGGCCGATAGTATCAAGCGAGATCGCCAAAGCGGCACTGCAGCGCAGTAATCGCAGTCAGGGCGGCGGTTTCGGTACGCAGCACCCGCGGCCCCAGCAGCATCTCTTTGAAATCTTCCTGCACGGTACGGGCGATCTCGTCGCTCGACAATCCCCCTTCCGGGCCAATCAGCAGGCGCACGCCGTGCTCGGGAACGGGCAGGGTATTGATGCTGTACTCGGCCCGCGGATGCAGGTTGAGCTTGAGCTCCTTGGTCTCTTCCGCCAGCCAGGCGTCCAGCTCCATCGGCATGCGCACCTCTGGCACCACGTTGCGGCCGCACTGTTCGCAGGCGCTGATCACCACCTTCTGCCACTGTTCGCGCTTCTTCTCCAGCCGATCGGCCGGCAGCTTGACGCCGCAGCGCTCGGAGAAGAGCGGGGTGATGCAGGTGACGCCCAGCTCCACCGATTTCTGGATGGTGAAGTCCATCTTGTCGCCGCGGCTGATCACCTGACCCAAGTGGATGGCCAGCGGTGACTCCACTGACTGGACGTCGCAGCTGTCGATGGTCACTTCCACCGACTTCTTGCCGACACTGGCGATGGTGGCGGGATATTGATTGCCATCGCCGTTGAACAGCTCGAGCTGCTGGCCCGGCTGCATGCGCAGTACCCGGCCGATATGGTTGGCGCCGTCTTCCGACAGGGCGATGGTCTGGCCAACTTGCAGGGTGGCCGGTTCATAGATACGTGGAATGCGCATGGCTGCTTGTCAGTCTCTTGCTTGGAAACCCTTCATATCCTGCTGCGAGGCGGCGAGCAAGGCTCACGCGGCTGAAGGGAAGGGTTTCATGATAGGAGGGGCAATCCCCCTCCCAGGTCAAATGGGGTTATTGGCACTGCTTTTCAATAAAGGGATTGGTATTGCCCTGCAGCTTGCCGATGCGGCGGTTGCGCTCGCACTCCCAGCCCTCTGCCGGGTATTGGCGATCCCAGGCTTCGAACAGTTTACGCTGTTGCGCTGCCAGACGCAGCCCATACTGCTGGCTCATGTAGAGGTAGGCGCGGGCGATCTGACCCCGTACCGGCCCCTTGGGCGGCTGCACCCGACGATCCTTGAAATCCACCAGCATCTGGCACTGGCCGTACTGATCCGGCTTGCCGTTCCAGTCGGAAAAGCGGTAGTTGGCCCGATCGCCGTTCACCTCGCCAATGGCGGGGAAGAGATTGTGCATGTCCCCCTCCATCTTGTTGAACTCGGGGCTCGCTTTTTCGCAGTTCTTGCGACCGCCATCCTGCCAGCACTGCAACTGGTGGCCGAACTCCCAGGCCGGGACCACGTGTTCCCACTCGATGCGGGCGGCGCGTTTGGCCTGCTTGCGCGGCTCATAGCCGCAACTGGCGAGATCCGGGCGCATCGATTTGCCCTGATAGTCGATGTCGCAGCCGCAGTAGAAGGTGGTGACGCCGGGCTGGCTGCGATAGAGCTTCACCAGATCCTGCTTGGCTTCGCGAAAGGTCTGGGCGTGCAGGGGCGCGCTGAGCAGCGGCAAACCGGCCAGCAGGGTCAGGGCGAGGGAGGAGATGAAACGCATGAGATTCCTTGCAAACGGGGTGATTGACGAACGATGGCGGGCACCCTACCACAGGGGCGCGACACAAGCTGGCTTACTGCTCTGGCTCCGGCCGTTCCCGCTCCAGCGGTTGCTTGCAGCGGCGGCAGTGGTAGCGGGCCTCGCCGCGCACCACCTTGTTGTGGCGGCGTATCGACAGTTGATGCTGCTGGCAGTGACAGCGATAGGGCACAGTGCGCTGGGCCAGTACCGCCAGATCGAAGCTGTGGGTGGTTCTGGGCTCAAGGCCGAATACCTCCCGCATCACCGATTGCCACTGGCGGCCGTGGGGCAAGACCCGGTTTTTGCCGCGCCCGTCACCCCACAGGGCATAAACCAGCAGATGGGCCACCTCGTGGGGCACAACCTCATCCAGAAACGCCTGCTGGTTGGCCTGATAGAGGGCGGGATTGAAGCGCAGCTCCCAGGTTTGCAGCCGCGCCGATCCCGCCGCCCGGCCCCGCATATTGCAGTAGATCCGCGGGCGGGGGAAGGTGCGGCCAAGGCGCGCCTCGGCCTGCACAAAACAGGCTTCTACGCGTTGTTGCAGCAGGGCGACAAGCTGGGCAGGGGTGGCAGACATCAACATCTCGTCAGATAGCGGATAAGCAAAAGGGGAGCCAGGCTCCCCTTTTATCACAACAGCGAGCCTTACAGGCCAGCGGCAGAACGCAGCAGTTCGGCCTTGTCGGTCTGCTCCCACGGGAACTCGTCGCGACCGAAGTGACCGTAGGCAGCGGTAGCCTGGTAGATCGGACGCTTCAGATCCAGCATTTCGATCAGGCCATACGGGCGCAGTTCGAAGTGCTCGCGTACCAGCTTGACCAGAAGTTCTTCGGCGACCTTGGCAGTGCCGAAGGTCTCGACGCTGATGGAGGTCGGCTCGGCCACGCCGATGGCGTAGGAGATCTGGATTTCACAGCGATCGGCCAGACCGGCGGCAACGATGTTTTTGGCAACGTAGCGGGCGGCGTAAGCAGCGGAGCGGTCAACCTTGGACGGATCCTTACCGGAGAAGGCGCCACCACCGTGACGGGCCATGCCGCCGTAGGTGTCGACGATGATCTTGCGACCGGTCAGACCGCAGTCACCCATCGGGCCGCCGATAACGAAACGGCCGGTCGGGTTGATGAAGTATTTGGTGTCCTTGTTGACCCACTCGGCCGGCAGCACCGGCTTGATGATCTCTTCGCGTACCGCTTCAACCAGATCCTTGTGGCTGATGGATTCGGCGTGCTGGGTAGACAGAACAACGGCATCGACACCGATGATCTTGCCTGCGTCGTCGTAGGCGAAGGTCAGCTGGCTCTTGGCATCCGGACGCAGCCACGGCAGGGTGCCGTTCTTGCGCACTTCAGCCTGACGCTTGACCAGCAGGTGAGAGTAGGTGATGGGGGCCGGCATCAGCACGTCGGTTTCGTTGGTGGCGTAGCCGAACATCAGGCCCTGGTCGCCAGCGCCCTGCTCCAGCGGATCGCTGCGGTCAACGCCCTGGTTGATATCCGGGGACTGCTTGCCGATGGCGTTCAGCACGGCGCAGGAGTCAGCATCGAAGCCCATGTCGGAGTGGGTGTAGCCGATTTCACGTACGGTATCACGCACGATCTCTTCGATATCAACCCAAGCAGAGGTGGTTACTTCGCCGGCCACCATGACCATACCGGTCTTGACCAGGGTCTCACAGGCGACACGGGCCTTGGTATCTTGCTTGAGGATGGCGTCCAGTACCGCATCGGAGATCTGGTCCGCAATCTTGTCGGGATGGCCTTCGGAGACCGACTCGGAAGTAAACAGCTTTGCCATGATAAGAGTCTCAGCTTGTCTGGGTTATCGCCACGGCAATAACCGGATGAATGGGATGGTGTAGAGGTATCTACATCTGGACGTCTATTTTAATTAGCGCCCCCCCCGATTGCCAGCACTATTTTGTCGCGCAGTGTCCAATGGGTCACAAGCGGTGCTCTCCTATCCCGAAAGGGATGGAAATCAAACGTTTTTCTCTGGTTGCTTTGGTCAATAGAGGGCAAGAAAAGCGATTGTCCTCCCAAAGCCACTTTATTCATCCAGATAATATTTGCACGCCGCGCGCCCTGCTGGGACAATAACGCGCCTTAATCTTGGCCATCAAATGAAGCAATCGCAGGAGATTCAGATGCCTTCTCGTAAAGAGCTTGCCAATGCCATTCGTGCATTGAGTATGGATGCCGTTCAAAAAGCCAACTCCGGTCACCCGGGCGCCCCCATGGGAATGGCGGATATCGCCGAAGTGCTGTGGCGTAGCCACCTCAGACATAACCCGAACAACCCCAAGTGGGCCGACCGCGACCGTTTCATTCTCTCCAACGGCCACGGCTCCATGCTGCTGTACTCCCTGCTGCACCTCTCCGGTTATGACCTCTCCATCGACGATCTGAAAAACTTCCGCCAACTGCACTCTCGCACCCCGGGTCACCCGGAGTACGGTTACGCGCCGGGCGTTGAAACCACCACTGGCCCGCTGGGTCAGGGCATCACCAACGCCGTGGGTATGGCGATCGCCGAAAAAGCCATGGCTGAGCAGTTCAACCAGCCGGGCCACGATATCGTTGACCACTACACCTACGCCTTTATGGGCGACGGCTGCCTGATGGAAGGTATCTCCCACGAGGCTTGCTCTCTGGCCGGTACCCTGCAACTGGGCAAACTGATCGCGTTCTGGGATGACAACGGTATCTCCATCGACGGTCACGTAGAAGGCTGGTTCACCGACGACACCGTCAAGCGCTTCGAAGCCTACGGCTGGCACGTTATCCCGGCTGTTGACGGTCACAGCCCGGAAGCCATCAATGCCGCCATCGAAGCCGCCAAGGCCGAGACCGGCAAACCGACCCTGATCTGCTGCCGCACCATCATCGGTTACGGCTCCCCGAACAAATCCGGTTCTCACGACTGCCACGGCTCACCGCTCGGCAACGACGAGATCGCCGCTGCTCGCGCATTCCTGAAGTGGGACCACGCTCCGTTCGTTATCCCGGCCGATATCGCTGCCGAGTGGAACGCTCAGGAGAAGGGTGCTGCACTGGAAGCCGACTGGGCTGCCAAGTTCGCTGCCTATGAAGCCGCTCACCCGACTCTGGCTGCCGAATTCAAGCGCCGCACTGCTGGCGAACTGCCGGCCAACTGGGCTGCCGAATCCGCCAAGATCATCGAAACCCTGCAAGCCAACCCGGCCAAGATTGCGACCCGTAAAGCGTCTCAGAACTCTCTGGAAGCCTTCGGCAAGCTGCTGCCGGAGTTCATGGGTGGCTCTGCCGACCTGGCTCCGTCCAACCTGACCATGTGGTCCGGCTCCAAGTCTCTGACCAACGACGATGCCTCCGGCAACTACATCCACTACGGTGTACGCGAGTTCGGCATGTCCGCCATCATGAACGGTATCGCCCTGCACGGTGGTTTCATCCCCTACGGCGCTACCTTCCTGATGTTTATGGAGTACGCCCGCAACGCCCTGCGCATGGCCGCCCTGATGAAGCAGCGCGCTATCTTCGTTTACACCCACGACTCCATCGGTCTGGGTGAAGATGGCCCGACTCACCAGCCGGTTGAGCAGATCGCCTCCCTGCGTCTGACTCCGAACATGAGCACCTGGCGTCCGTGTGACCAGGTTGAATCCGCCATCGCCTGGAAACACGCCATCGAGCGTACCGACGGCCCGACCTCTCTGATCTTCTCTCGTCAGAACCTGGCCCAGATGGACCGTACTGCCCAGCAGCTGGCCGACACCGCCAAGGGTGGCTACGTGCTGAAGGATTGCGCCGGTACTCCGGAGCTGATCCTGATCGCCACCGGTTCCGAAGTGGAACTGGCTGTTGCCGCCTATGAGCAGCTGACTGCCAAGGGCCGTGCCGTGCGCGTGGTCTCTCTGCCGTCTACCGACGTGTTCGACGCCCAGTCTGCCGAGTACAAAGAGTCCGTCCTGCCGTCCTCCGTCACCAAGCGTGTGGCCATCGAAGCCGGCATCGCTGACTACTGGTACAAGTACGTCGGTTTCGGCGGCAAGATCATCGGTATGACCACCTTTGGTGAGTCCGCACCGGCCGAGCTGCTGTTCAAGGAATTCGGCTTTACCGTGGAAAACGTGGTTGCGACCGCTGAATCCCTGTAATTCCTGAAGGTTGGGCCAGCTTGACCCAATAGCTGGAAAATAAACGCCCTCCATCGCAAGATGGGGGGCGTTTTTATTGGCACAGGAAAATAGTAAATTAAAAATATATTTCAATGCCTGAGAGTTGATAGTACTTTTTCTTGATGATTGATCTTCATTGTCTTAATAAAGGCTAAGCTATGGTTATAAGAGGTTGGGTTATTATAGTTGTTGTTTTTGTACTTTTATTTTCCCCTGTTGCTTTATATGTAAATACATTTGGCGGAGATTTGTCACAAGACCACTCTCGATGGGCCGAATTTGGCTCGGCAATTGGAGGTATCTATGCACCAATACTCGGATTTATTACGTTAGTAGTTTTGATTCGTCAGCTTTCTTTACAGAAACAGATGAATGACCAGTATTATTTGCAGCAAGCACGAGAAGATATCGAGTTTTATGCATCGCAGTTATCTAATATTCTTGATGAATCACTGGTCGGTAATGTGCCGTTGAGGGCTGTACTTCACGAAAAGTTTATGTTTTGTAGCCCTGAACATCTATGTTCAATGGATATGAAGAATATTGCCATTGATATTCATAGGGTAATGCCACAGGCACTTGATATATGGGCAGCCATATACCCTGTATTAATAGGGCTATCTGCGGTTGATGACTCATTATTTAAAATGACATTGGCCTCTTCAAATCAAAAACTAGTTGCATTACTCAGTTTTGAAATATGTGTGGCTTTGGATAATTTGCATTTTTGTCGTACTGATGGGAAAAACGGTTTTACATATATTTTTAACCAAAAATTGCAGTAGAGCTATCTAAATAGCTCGTAGGTTCGATTAGCGAAGCGTAATCGGACGTTCGCGTTTTTAAGACGATGCTATAAAAATAATATCCCACCCTGTTACCAAAAAAGAGACCGGCTATCAGCCGGTCTCTTTTTATTTATCGCACCCCTTACGCCTGCGGCGGGGTGCTTTCAGCACTGGACATCGCCACATCCCACCTCGGCCTGCTTCACTGTGGGCTTTATCAATTTGACGACAAGGGCGCCATGGTTAATACCAGCTTGCCGATATGACGGCCTGAATCCAGCAAATGGTGAGCGGCAGCGGCCTCATGCAGCGGGAAGGTCTGGTAAACCTGTGGTTTGACCTCGCCGTGTTCGATAAATGGCCAGACATGAGTTTGCAGTTGGGCAATCAGTTCGGCTTTTTCCTGCGGTGTCCGCGAGCGCAGGGTAGAGCCGATATGGGTCAGCCGCTTTTGCAGCATGGGAAACAGATCCAGATTGGGGGCTGCGCCCGCAATAATGCCGATCTGGACTATGCGGCCATTGATGGCGGCCGCCGCATAGTTGCGTGCGACATACTCCCCGCCAATGATATCGAGAATGATGTCGGCACCATGGCCATCGGTGGCTGCATGCACTGCCTCGACAAAATCCTCCTCCTTGTAGAGTACGGCCACATCGGCGCCCAGCTTGATGCTGGCGGCCTGCTGCTCGGGTGAGCCGACCGTGGTGATGATTTTGGCGGCGCCAAATGCCTTGGCCAGCATGGTGGCGGTCGTGCCGATGCCGGAGGCACCGCCATGGATCAAGATAATGTCGCCTTTTTTGAACTGACCCCGTTCAAACATATTTGACCAGACCGTCATAAAGGTTTCCGGCAGCGCCGCGGCTTCGACAAAGCTCAATCCGGGCGGCAGAGGCAGGACATTGCTCTGGTGGGCGACGCTGTACTCGGCATAGCCGCCACCCGAAATCAGCGCGGCGACCTTGTCGCCAATCTTGAGATGGGTCACCTGCTCCCCCTTGGCGACCACGACCCCGGCGACCTCCAGCCCGGGAATATCCGATGCCCCTGCCGGAGGCGGGTAGAGCCCTTTGCGCTGCATCACATCCGGCCCATTGATGCCGGTCGCATAGTGCCGGATCAAAACCTCATCGGGCTTGGGCTCTGGTGTGGCGCGGGTGGTCAGTTGCAAGACATCGGGGCCACCTGGTTGGGTAATTTCTACCGCGCTCATGGTGTCGGGAATGGAATAGGCGTTATGCATCAGCGGCTCCTTGTAACGAGGTGATATGAGGTTCCCCGAGTGGGATGAGCACCAAGATAGTGGAGATTACTGATGAATAAACGCAGTATTATCCCTCACCTGTAATGCAAAAATGCATTTCAACCGGGAGTCGTGATGAACTGGGATGATGCGAAAATTTTTCTGGCGTTGCATCGGGAGGGGAGCCTGAGGGGCGCCGCCCGTGTGGTCGGGGTCGATCAGGCAACCATTGGCAGACGGATTGCCGCACTGGAGCATCGTCTGGCGGCCACGCTGTTTCTCCGCACATCCAAAGGGTATGTGCTGACTCATGTCGGAGAGATCGTGCTGGCCAGCGCTCAGCAGATGGAGCTGGCGGCCATTGATTTCGTGCGGGCGGCGCAAGGGGTCGACAACCGTCTGGTCGGGGAGGTCAGCGTGGCGACTACAGACACCCTGGGGATGGATTTTCTGATACCGGCCCTGACCGAGCTGCATCAGCGTTATCCCGATATCAGGGTCATCCTCAATACCTCGACCCAGGTGGTCAATCTGTCCCTGCGGGAAGCGGATATCGCGATCCGGACGGTGAAGCCGGACAATCCCGACCTGATTATTCGCAAGCTGGCCTCCTGGCCGGTCGGGTTGTATGCCTCCGCCGACTATCTGGCTCGCCATGGCATTCCCGAAGCGGGCACCGGTTTTGCGGGCCATTCGCTGGTGGTGTATGAGCCCCACTGGCAGAGCGCGCGATCCCCCATGATGCTCGAAGAGGCGGCCGAGGGAGCCACGGTCGCCGCGGGGGTCAATACCAGCCTGATGCTGCGTCAGGCCCTGTTGATGGGGTTGGGGCTTGGCGAGGTGGCGGTTCCGCTGGCCGAGCAAGCCGGGTTGATGCGGGTCTGGCCCGAGCGGCAGTTACAGCAATCCTACGATGTGTGGCTGGTGACCCATCAGGATGTGCAACATGCTGCGCGGGTCAGGGCGGTCATGGATGCCATCGTCAGGGCATTTGCCGCAGTGGCCTAAGTCTGGCGGGCGTGCTGTTCAGGTTTTGTCGCAGCGCTGTCACATCCCTTGCCATAGTCATGGCGGTTGAGGGAAAACCCTCATTTACTTGGTCTCTGACAGTCAATACTGTGAGACCGAGTCCACCACTACTGGAGCCTGACCCATGACCGATATGCTTGTTGACGATAAACAACCAACCCCGGATCCGGCAGAGCAGAATGCCTTCTTCCCGTCGCCCTACTCCCTGAGCCAGTTCACCTCGCGCAAATCTGACCTTGCCGGGGCCGACTATCCCGCTCCCTATCGGGAGGGGCGCTGGAAGATCCTGCTGATCGGGGCCGATGAGCGCTATCTGCCCACCGACAACGGCACCCTGTTTTCCACCGGCAACCATCCGGTCGAAACCCTGCTCCCCATGTATCACCTCGACAAGGCGGGCTTTGCCTTTGATGTGGCTACCCTTTCCGGCAATCCGGTCAAGTTCGAGTGGTGGGCCATGCCCGGCGAAGATGAAGAGGTGCTGGGGCTCTATGCCAAATATCAGGCGCAGTTCCGCCAACCTGCCAAGCTGGCCGATCTGCTGAAAGAGGCGCTGGCCGCCGACTCGGACTATATCGGCGTCTTTATTCCCGGCGGGCACGGCGCCCTGATGGGGCTGCCGGAGAGTGCCGAGGTGAAAGCGCTGCTGGAGTGGGCGATGGCCAACGATCGCTTCATCATCTCCCTCTGTCACGGGCCTGCTGCGCTGCTGGCGGTGGCCAATCCAGAGACCTTCGCGGGCTACAAGATCTGCGCCTTCCCCGACGAGCTGGATGCCCAGACCCCGGCAATTGGCTATATGCCGGGCCACCTCACCTGGAAGTTTGGCGAGAAGCTCAAAGAGATTGGCTTCGAGATCGTCAACAACGGCATCTCGGGAGAGGTGTGCCGGGATCGCAATCTGCTGACCGGTGACAGCCCGCTGGCAGGCAATAACCTCGGCAAGCTGGCCGCCACCACCTTGCTGGAGGCGGTTGCCAAGCGATGATGTTGTCGTCATCGCCAGCCAGTGCGCTGCAGGTCGCGGTGGCGCTGGAAGGGTGCCAGCGGCTGGAGGAGATCCAGCAACTGGTACGCGCCTTCGCCACCCCGCTGGGATATCACCGCTTTGCGCTCTTCTCCATCAGTGCCAGCGAAGAGGGGGTGGTCGAGCACCTCTACTGGCTGGAGGGGGAGTGGCTGGAGAGCGGCGAGGCGGTCGACCTGCATGCCTATATGCGCGAGTGCCCGATGGCGATGCATATCAGAGAGCGAGACCAGCCCTTCTTCTGGAGCAAAACGGTTGG
The DNA here is from genome assembly GCF_049170755.1 of Aeromonas sp. 604176. NCBI lineage: Bacteria > Pseudomonadati > Pseudomonadota > Gammaproteobacteria > Aeromonadales > Aeromonadaceae > Aeromonas > Aeromonas sp. 604176. Next base: position 16,434 of record NZ_JAAKNE010000028.1, on the reverse strand, counting down.
CGCTGCTGGCGAGCAGTACCGTATCGTTCGCCATCCTGAGGGGCCGGGCCGACATGGCTTGCAGGTACCCGTCTATGGGCCGTTGGGACTGGAGGGGGCGATGAGCTTTGGCGGCGATCAGATCGATGCCAGTGCCCACACTCGGGTTGGCCTTGCGCTGATCGCGGCAGCGGCTTTTCATGCCGCCCGTCGCCTGATGGAGATGCCGGTAGCGGGTCACGAGCGTGGCCTCACTGGGCGCGAGCGCGAAGTGCTGGAGTGGGTCTCCCGGGGTTGGCGCCATGCCGACATCGCCACCACCCTGAAACTCTCGGTGCGCACGGTCGAGAACCATCTGCGCAGTGCCCGCCGTCGACTCGGTGTGGCCACCACCGCGGAGGCGGTCAGAGTGGCGATCAGGAACCGCGATATCGAGGGCTGAGGGGCCATCCTTTTGTCTGGCATGTAAAAAGAGACCGGCCATCAGCCGGTCTCTTTTTTATTTACCGCAACATTACACCTGCGGCGGGGTGCTTTCCGCGTTGGACATCACCGCATCGATTTGCACCAGGGCGCCGGCGGGCAGTTCGCGCACCGCGATCACGGTGCGGGCCGGCAGGTAGGCCGGGAAGTATTTGGTATAGATGGCATCCACCTCGGCCAGATCCGCGATATTGGCGAGCTGGATATTGACCTTGACGATATCGTCCATCACATGGCCGATGCTCTCCACAATTGCCTTGATATTGCTCAGGCACTGGGCGGTCTGCTCCTTGATGCAGCCAGCCAGGATCTTGCCGGTGGCGGGGTCTATCGGTAACTGCGCAGAGAGATGGTTGTAGTGGGAGAAGGCGACAGTCTGGCAATGGAGTGGGCTGCGCGGTGCCTTGTCGGTATTGCGGGCGCGGATCACCAGATTGTGTCTGTCTTCCACCAGTTGCGGCGGGGTGCCGTCACCGTGGGAGATGACCGCATCCATCTGTACCAGCGCACCCATGGGCAGGGCGGAGGCGGCAATCACGCTGCGGGCCGGCATATAGGCGGCGGCGCGGGCAATGGCGGAGTCGGGGAAGAAGGTGGTGTAGACCTCGTTGACGGCCTCCAGATCGGCCAGATTGGTCAGATAGACGGTAACCTTGACGATATCGTCAAACGGCACATCGATGCTCTCCAGCACCGCCTTGATATTGCGCAGGCACTGGCCCGCCTGCTCCTTGATGCCACCGGCAACCAGCTGGCCAGAGGCCGCATCGACCGGCAGCTGGGCGCCGATATTGTTGTAGTGGGAGAAGGCCACGGTGTGGGTGGAGAACGGATTGTGCGGCGCCTTGTCACTGTTGCGGGCGAGCTTCACCAGCGGGCAAGGATCTTGCGGGAAGGTGCCTTCGCCGTTGGAGATGATGGCATCGATCTGCACCAGCGCACCCAGCGGCAGGGCGGCGACAGCGAGGGTGGTGCGGGTCGGCAGATAGCCCGGGAAGAATTCGCGATAGACGGCGTTGACCGCCTCCAGGTCCGCCATCTCTTTCAGGAAGATGGTCGCTTTGACCATATCGTCCATCACATGGCCGATGCTCTCGATGATCGCCTTGAGGTTGCTCAGGCACTGTCTGGCCTGCGCGGTGACATCGTCACTCACCATCTTGCCGGTGGCCGGATCGACCGGCAGCTGGGCCGAGATATTGTTGTAATGAGAAAACGCCACCGTTTGGGTGCAGGGGCCCAGATCCTGGGGTGCATGGGGGGTATTTCTTGCCGACTTGATGATGGTGCCACTCATAGATATGCCTCTTTTTAATATTTGTTGTTCATTCAGGTACAGGTTTACCCCATCTTGTTGTACGCCACGGCCACTGCGCCAGCGGCGGCATCCCCGGTTATTATTTGTGATCCACTCAATTACTGAGAGGAATAAGGGAGAAGAGGACAGGGTAGATATTTCAGACGCTGCGATTCTATGAGTGGCTATCAGGGGTTGCAAACCGCTGATTGCATTTCTATGAGATGGCTCAATGGGTGCAAATTTAATGTGATTGCTATTCAATTCATGCTGAATAGTCACCTGTTTGTCCGCCAATGGCCATGCATCGAGCAATAGTCCAGTCCGGGCGGGGGTTGGGGCAGATACCTTGGCAGTGAAGGAGTGTAAAGAAAGGGTTAATGCGATGCATCAAGCTGCCATCAAACTATTTTATTGTGCATAGATATGTACTTTATGTTTTTTTAGTCATCTATCTTGCCGCGCAAAAATATGTTAGCAGACATTACTGTAACAGTAGTTAAAGATGTGGCTGGAATATAATTCAAATATTTGCATGGGGGATGCTTGTTAATTATCGGTAGGCTGACGGTTGGCCAAGACTCGGAGCGTTTTTATCTTTTTATGTATCTGGTGAAATATGCGTGACACAGCCCAGTGGTCCCATATCGAGGTGACCAGGGTTGGCAATATATCGGCTGACCGGGTGCGGCATGGTCAAGAGAGGATGACGTTGGCTCGACGCAGCGCTGTAGATCGGGCTCTCTGCGCCGGTTGTAGTCTACAGCCTGCCAGGGATGAAAGGGTCGCGGGCGAGGCCAGCTGCCGTGGCATGGTTGTCTGCGGGATTGTTAACAAAAATGTGAACGAGATCACCGGATGGACAAGGGTTTAAGGCTGGAAATGGAGCAGAAAGGAGTAGAATGGCACTTTATTTTTGAGGGTCATTCGATGCCCAACTATCACTTTTTCACGCTGGGCCAGGCGCTTACCTATCTCGATGCCAATGCCCCGCGCTATAGCGATGAGCGTCGTCAACTGGTTGAGCAGGGATTTGCCGCCATGGCGGCCCCCATCTTTGCAGATACGCCGGTTGAAGCACTGGCGTTGTTGCGCCAGCATCAGGCATGGAAGGAGGAAGCCATGGTCGATGCACTCTCCTTGACAGTTGCCACCGGGCCGACGCTCGTCTCCTGTTTGCAGGAGAACCCTTTATCCGCGAGTTGAACAGCATCATGGCACCATCGAGGTGGCGCCATGTTGCCGCTGTCCGCTTGCGATCTACCTCTGGTGCAGTTCGCCTTCCATTACCAGTAGAGTATCCATCCCTGCCGCCTTGCCAGCCTCAAGCCCGATCCGGGTATCTTCAAACACCAGACAGTTGGCGGGATTGGCGCCGAGCAGTTCGGCCACCCGCAAGAAGGTGTCGGGATGCGGTTTGTGGTTGGTGACATCATCGGCGCTGACCACCACAGAGATATAGGCATCGAGCCCGGTGCTTTTGAGGATGGAGTCCGCCTGATTGCGCGGTGAGCCGGTGCCAATCCCCATCTTGACCTTGCCGTGATAGAGCCTGACCAGCTCCCACATCTTGGGAAAGACGCTGACCTTGTCGATATGGGCCATATAGAGGGCAATCTTGCGGCGGGTAAAGGCCTCGACATCCACCGTCAGCCCCTGCTGCTCGGCCAGCATGGCGATGATCTTGCGGGTGGGAATGCCGCCGTACTGATAGAGCTGTTCCCGCTCGAAGGGGATGCCGAATTCTGCGCAGGTGAGCTCCCAGGCATCCAGATGAAGGGGCATGGAATCTACCAAAGTGCCATCCATATCGAAAATCAGGGCATCGTAGTGATCAAACCCGTACTGCTCACGCTCGCTCATGGGGGCTCCTCGAATCAAATAGAGCAGGCTAGCAGAAACGATCGGCGTTTTGTGGGATCGGCCTCATGGTTGGGCAGATTGTGGCCGCCGTTTTTTCTATCTCTTGCTGATTTGTGAGACAATAATCCGTTCATTGCCGGATACTTTGGCATATCAGATCAGTGAGTCCGCTTATGACTTCGAAAATATCCCCCAAAACCATCTTCTCCAGTGTGGCGCTGGTGATCGCGCTCGGTTCACTGGAAAAGAGCATAGTCACCACCCCGCTGCCCATGATTGGCGCCGAGTTGCACGCTGGGGCCGCCCTCACCTGGGTGGTCACCGCCTATCTGCTGGCGGCCACCGCCGTGCTGCCCCTCTACGGCAAGCTGAGCGATCTCTTTGGCCGGGTGCGGATGCTCAATATCGGTATCGGCCTGTTTCTGGCGGGCTCGGTGGCCTGTGCGCTCTCCCAGGATCTGCCGACCCTGTTGGCAGCGCGGGTGCTGCAAGGGCTGGGGGGCGGCGGCCTGATTGCCCTCGCGTTTACCGTGATTGCCGACACCATTCCGCCGCGGGAGGTGGGCAAGTATCAGGGCTACATTTCGGCGGTCTATGCGGTCTCCAGTATCGCCGGCCCCTTGCTCGGCGGCTACTTCACCGAGCAGCTCAGCTGGCGCTGGATCTTCTGGATCAATCTGCCGCTCGGGGCGCTGGCGGTCTTTCTCATCAACCGCAACCTCAAGCAGCTCAACGTGCGTCGTCACAGTCGCTTCGACTGGAAGGGGGCGGGTCTGCTGATTACCGTCACCACGCTCACCCTGTTGCTGCTCTCGCCGGAGGCGGCGCTGCCTGCCGTCTGGCTCTCGGCGGCGCTGGGCGTCGCGTTGCTGCTGCTGATTCTGATTGAGCGGCGTGCCCACGACCCCATTCTGCCCGCCCATCTGGCGCGGCTGCCCGGCTATCTGGTGAGCGTGCTGCTGGTGATGCTCTCCCAGTTGCTGATGTTTGCCGTGCTGGTCTATCTGCCGTTGCAGATGCAGTGGCAGAAGGGGATGAGCGCCAGCGAGAGCGGTGCCATCATGGTCATCTTCATGATCTGCATCACCGCCGGCGCCTTTGTCGGCGGCAAGCTGATTGGCCGTACCGGTCACTACAAGAGCTTTGTCGCGGTGGGCTTTGGCCTCGCGGCGGTGGCGCTCTGGCAGATCCACTTCGATGCCTGGGTCAGGCTGGCGCTCGGGTTTGCCGGTATCGGTCTCGGTCTGGTGCTGCCCGCCCTCTCGGTGGTGGTGCAAAATGCCCTGCCACGGGAAGATCGCGGCATCGGTATGTCGCTGTTCAACTTTGGGCGGGAGCTCGGCGGTGCCGTCGGCGTGGCCATCTGCTCCATGCTGTTTCACTTCCGCATGCCAGCCGGCAGCGATGGCGATCTGAGCCGACTTGCCCCCGATCTGCTGGCCCCGGGCTTCAGCGCGACCTATATCGGCATGGCACTGATCGCCACGCTGGCGCTGATCATCACCCTGCTGGCGTTGAAACGCCACGAGCTGGCCTCCATCAGCGCCTGATTTGACCTGCGCCGACATTGGCTCACCATAGATAGCATCAGGGCTCCCCGCGGGGAGCCCTGATTGTTATTTGGCAAACAGAGTGGCTTCTGCCATCAAGCCATGCGCGAGTTACTCCTGCGCCGGACTCTCCTTGCCCGCCAGCTGGCTCAGCCAAGCGAAGCGGCGGTTGGCCTCCTGCTCTGCCTCTTGATAGAGCTGGCTGGCCACTTCCGGTAGCTGGCGCTCCAGCCGCTGGAAGCGGGGCTCATGGCGCAAGGTTTCGGCCAGCGAGGCATTGGGTGCCCGCGAGTCGAGTGCCAGCGGCAGTTTGCCCTCGTCAGCGCGGCGCGGATCGAAGCGGTAGAGAGGCCAGAAGCCGGTGGCGGTCAGCTGCTTCATCTGCTCGTGGCTCTCGGCCATGTCGTAGCCATGTTCCTCGCAGGGGCTGTAGGCGATGATGAGCGCGGGGCCCGGGTAGGCTTCCGCCTCCTGAATTGCCTTCACTGTCTGGTTCATCTGGGCGCCGAGGGAGATCTGCGCCACATAGACGTGACCATACATCATCACGCTGGCACCGAGATCCTTGCGTGCCTTGCGTTTGCCCTGCTCGCCAAACTTGGTGATGGCACCGAGTGGCGTCGCCTTCGACTGCTGGCCGCCGGTGTTGGAGTAGCACTGGGTATCGAGCACCAGCACATTGATGTTCTCCCCCAGACTCAGCACATGGTCGAGCCCGCCAAAGCCGATGTCGTAGGCCCAGCCATCGCCGCCGATGAGCCAGACCGATTTTTCCACCAGATAGTCCGCATCGCGAGCCAGCTCTTGGGCTGCCGGGGTCTGGCTCTCCTGCAGAAGCGCTCGCAACTGCTGGATATGGGCCCGCTGCTCGGAAACCGGCAGGGAGGCATCGCCGAGCGCCTCGCGCAGCGCTGCCGGTATGGTGTCGCCGAGGCTCGCCAGCAGACGGCGCACCCGCTCCCTGTGCTGATCGACGGTGAGGCGGAAGCCCAGTCCGAACTCGGCGTTGTCTTCAAACAGCGAGTTGGCCCAGGCCGGCCCGCGCCCGTCGGCGTTGGTGGTGTAGGGGGTGGTAGGCAGGTTGCCGCCATAAATGGACGAGCAGCCGGTGGCGTTGGCAATCAGCAGCCGATCGCCATAGAGCTGGGTCAGCAGCTTGATATAGGGGGTCTCGCCACAGCCGGAGCAGGCGCCCGAGTATTCAAACAGCGGCGAGATGAGCTGGGAGGTGCGGATGTCGATGCGCTCCAGCTGCTCGGCGCTGCGCTCTGGCAGATCGAGGAAGAAGTCGTAGTTGGCCTTCTGCTCGTCGAGGTGATCGAGCCGTGAAGCCATATTGATCGCCTTGCGATCCGGGTTGTTGCGATCCTTGGCCGGGCAGACCTCGACGCAGAGGTTGCAGCCGGTGCAATCCTCCGGCGCCACCTGCAGCACGTACTGCTGGCCGCGCATGTCACGGGATTTCACATCCAGCGCATCGAGAGTGGCGGGAGCTGCTGCCAGCGCATCCGGTTCTACCACCTTGGCGCGAATGGCCGAGTGGGGACAGGCGGCGACACAGTAGTTGCACTGGGTGCAGAGCTCCGCTTCCCAGATGGGGATCTCCTTGGCGATGTTGCGCTTCTCCCAGCGGGTGGTGCCGACCGGCCAGGTGCCATCCGGCGGGAAGGCGGAGACCGGCAGGCTGTCACCCAGTCCCGCCAGCATCGCGGCGGTGACGGTCTGGACAAAGTCGGGGGCCTTGGCCGAAACCACCGGTGGACGGGGGCGGCTGGCGGGATCCTGCTCGCCAAGTGGCACCCGGGTCAGGGCGGCGTAGGTTGCCTCCAGAGCCTGCCAGTTGCGTTCGACCAGCGCTTGTCCCTTGCTGCCATAGCTGGTGGCGATGGCCTGCTTCAGCAGGCTGGTCGCCTCTGCGGGGGGAATGATGGCGCTGAGCTGGAAGAAGGCCATCTGCATCACGGTATTGATTCGGTTACCAAGTTGGCAGTCGCGGGCAATTTTGGCGGCGTTGATGATGTAGAAGCGCGCCTCTTTCTCGCGCAGGGCGTGCTGCACCTCGCTGGGGAGGCGCTGCCAGATCTCCGCTTCGCTGTAGGGGGTGTTGAGCAGGAAGATGCCGCCCGCTTTCAAGCGCTCCGCCATCCGGTACTTGTCGACGAACTGCCACTGATGGCAGCCGATAAAGTCCGCCTCTTCCACCAGATAGGCCGATTGGAGCGGCCGCTCGCCCACCCGCAGGTGAGAGACGGTGAGGCCGCCCGCCTTCTTGGAGTCGTAGACGAAATAGCCCTGCGGATAGAGGTCGGTGTGGTTGCCGAGGATCTTGATGCTGTTCTTGGCCGCAGAGACGGTGCCATCGCTGCCAAGGCCGTAGAAGAGCGCTTCCAGCTTGTGCTGGTGGCCGTGGACGGGGCTTTGCGAATTGAGCGCGTGCAGCGGTAGTGAGAGACCTGTGATGTCATCGAAGATGCCGACGGTAAAGCGCGGACGCGGGTTCTCTTGCGCCAGTTCGGCAAACACCGCCAGTGCGCAGGCAGGGCCGAACTCTTTGGAGGAGAGGCCATAGCGGCCGCCGACGACCCGCGGCAGGCTTGCCCGCTCGCCCCGGCTGACCGCTTCGGCCAGCGCCGTCATCACGTCGAGATAGAGGGGCTCGGCCTGTGCGCCCGGCTCCTTGGTGCGATCCAGCACGGCGATGGCGCGGGCGCTCTCGGGAATCGCGGCCAGCAGGTGCTCGGCCGAGAAGGGACGGAACAGCCGCACCTTCACCTGCCCCACCTTCTCCCCTTGGGCAAGCAGGCGCTCGATCACCTCCTCGCAGGTGCTGATGGCCGAGCCCATCAGCACCACAATCCGCTCCGCCTGCGGGTGGCCGACATATTCAAACGGCCGGTAGTGGCGGTCGGTCTGCTCGCCAAAGGCCTGCATCGCTTCGCTCACATGGCCATAGGCGGCGTCATACCAGGGATTGCTCGCCTCCCGGCACTGGAAGTAGGTGTCCGGGTTGGCGGCGGTGCCGCGAATGACCGGTTTGTCGGGGGTGAGCGCCCGGTCACGATGGGCGCGGATGGCATCAGCGGGCAGCAGGGCACGCAGGGTGTCGTCAGCGAGCGGCGCTATCTTGGCGATCTCGTGAGAGGTACGAAAGCCGTCGAAGAAGTGGATAAAGGGGAGGCGGCTGTTGAGGCTCGCTATCTGGGAGATCAGGGCAAAATCCTGCGCCTCCTGCACATTGCTGGCACAGAGCATGGCACAGCCGGTCTGGCGCACTGCCATCACGTCCGAGTGATCGCCAAAGATCGATAGCGCGTGGGTCGCCACGGTGCGTGCCGCCACATGCAGCACGAAGGGGATGAGCTGACCCGCCAGCTTGTAGAGGTTGGGGATCATCAGCAGCAAACCCTGCGACGAGGTAAACGAGGTCGCCAGCGCGCCGGTCTGCAGGGCGCCGTGGACGGCGGCAATGGCGCCCCCTTCCGACTGCATCTCGACAACCCGGGGCACATCCCCCCACAGGTTCTTGCCTCGCTCGCTCGACCAGGCTGACGACTGCTCAGCCATGGCCGAGCTGGGGGTGATGGGGTAGATGGCGATGACTTCGCTGGTGCGGTACGCCACCGAGGCGACTGCGTTATTCCCGTCTGTGGTGATCATCTGTTTTCCACTTTGCTATGCCAGTTTGAAAGCCGATAGTTGCATCGGCAATGGATAGGTCGCAGGCATAGTAAAAGGGGCAATGAGAGCGTATCAAACGGGATAAATAATCAATTAATAAGTCAGTAATAGTGGTTAATTTAATCCCACAGCGTGGGGGCATGATTTTCTGCTAACAGCCAACGGGAGGTGGCTGACGGGCCATTGACATGGCCCGTCAACACGGGGTTAACCCTGATCCACTTGCAGCCAGATGGCGCACTGATAAGGGGCGAAGAGTGGCAGTGGTTCGCCAGGGTAATTGGCCAGCAGCAACCGCATCTTGTCTGTCACCTTGTCGAAGTGGGGCATCTGCAAGGGATTCGCAGTGAGATTGGCGAGCAGCAGCAGGGTGTGCTGCTCTCCGCTGGCCGGATCCTGCCAGTGGCGGCGATAGCTGATACGCTCGGGATCATCCCCATCCAGCAGCTCGAAATTGCCGTGGTGAATGACAGGGTGAGCCTTGCGCAGGGCGATAAGCTGGCGATAGCAGTGAAACGGTGAGTCGGGGCGGGCCAGCTGCTCGTCAGCATTTATCTCGACGTGGTTTGCATTGAGGGCGATCCAGGGGGTGGCCGTGCTGAAACCAGCGTGGAGGCCAGCGTCCCACTGCATCGGGGTGCGGGCGTTGTCGCGGCCGATGGCATCGAGCCGCCGACTCAGCTCGGCAGGATCCAGCCCTGACTGGCTGGCGCGGTAGTTGATTGCCTCCACATCGCGTAGCTCGTCCGGCTGCCAGTGACGGTTGGTCATGGCGAGCTCCTCCCCCTGATAGATGAAGGGAGTGCCCTGCATCATGTGCAGCACCATGGCCCACAGCCTGGCGCTGGTTTCCCGCCACTCTGGCCTGTCATCGCCAAAGCGGGAGACGGCGCGAGGCAGGTCGTGGTTGCCGAGAAACAGGCTGTTCCAGCCACGCCCGTGTAGCCCTTGCTGGTGGCGGGTCATGGCTCGCTTGAAGGCGAGGGGATCAAAGCGGGATGACCACTTGTCACTGCCCAGCCCCAGATGCTCGAAGTTGAACACCATGCTGAACTCGCTGCCATCGTGGTTCGAATAGTTCTGCATATGGGCGAGATCGGCTCCCCAGGTCTCCCCCACCGTGATGATCCCCTTGCCGCCGAAGCTGGCGGCATTGAGCTCGCGGATATAGTCGTGCAGGCGCGGGCCATTGCTCATGGCAAGCTGGTCCCACTCTTTGCTCACCATATCGATCACATCGAAGCGAAATCCCTTGATCCCTTTGCCCAGCCAGAAGTTGATCACCGCCGCCATTTCGGCGCGCACCGCCGGGTTGTCCCAGTCCAGATCGGCTTGACTGGGATCGAAGTTGTGCAGGTAGTAGCGATCAAGCTCCGGCACGTACTGCCAGCCGCTGCCGCCAAAAATCGAGGTAATGGGGTGAGCGTCAACGAAGGCCTGGTCGCGAAACACGTAATAACTCTGATAACGGGGATCCCCGGCCAGTTCCTTCATAAACCACTCGTGCTCGGTGGAGGTGTGGTTGGCGACGATATCCATCATGATGCCGATGCCGTGAGCGGCCGCTTCGGCTATCAGCAGCTCCATCTCGGTCAGGGTGCCGAAGGCGGGGTCGATGGCACGGTAGTCCGCCACATCGTAGCCGTTGTCCCGTTTGGGGGAGCGATAGATGGGGGTGAGCCACAGCATATCGACCCCGAGGGTGGCCAGATAGTCGAGGCGCTGACGGATGCCGTTGATGTCGCCCAGTCCGTCGCCATCGCTGTCCTGAAAGCTCATGGGGTAGATCTGGTAGATGACGCAGCTATCGAGGTCTATATCGGGCGTGTGGAGGGGTTGCGGGTTCATCAGCTTGGCCGGTTGGGGGAGGAGATTTTCTATCTTACGCAGATGAGCTGCTACTCGACAGGGCAGGGGAAACCTTGAAAGGGGTTCCATTGTTGGCTGATTGCCAAAAGTGCGGGAAGGGTCACAAAGGTGCCATCCCAGGCCACGGCTGTGGTCGGGATGGCACGGCACTTAGCGTTGGATGCTATGCAGGAATACCGGTTATTGAGCAGCCTTGGCCTGCTCGCTGTGCTGCTCCTGCTGGCGCTCTGCCTTCTCTTGTTGGCTTTCCGCTTGCGCCTCCAGCTCCTTGCCGAGGAAGTAGTTCAGGAAAGTGCGGATCACCGCGATGATGGCGAGGCGGATCAGCTCCTCCTTGCTCGGTGCGACCGTGGTGGCCAGGATGTCTGCGGCCAGCTGGAACTCCAGCGCCAGAATGAGCCAACTGCCAAAGCAGAGACGAATACGCGGAAAACCGGGTTGGTGATCTCGCACCCGCGCCGCTAGCCAGAGGGTCTTGCCAAGCCCTATCACCACACAGGCGATGGAGATGATCTCCAGCAGCAGCTGGAACAGCTCGACCCCGTGCATCATCCCCTCTTTCAGGCTCGCTATCTCAAACACTCGGGTCACCTCCCTGATTCAAAAGAGGACACTATTAACACATCGCTCGGCAAAGGCCAAATCCGGTTCAGGCAATCAGTTTGAATTCAATCACATAGAGCGGCGGCAGAGCTGGGTAGATATCGCGGATCACCTGTTTGAGCTCGGGGAGGGTCATGTTCTCCTGACGGGCGTGCTCGTCGTTCAGTTCATCGAAGGCGACCGCCTTGACCGAGAGCACCTCTATGGTGCCAAAGGGCTGGTGCTCCGGGTTGGTAAACAGCGCCAACCGCTGGCCAGGCTGCCAGTTGGCTTCGCTCTCGTCGCGAATGGTGATGGTTTTGCGGCCCGCCTGAATATCGGCGACGAAGCGGCTGAAGAAGGTGAATTCGGGATGGGTAGACATGGCTCTCTCCTGACAGGGTTAATCGAAATGAGGTGAATGGAAATCAAAGGTCGAGATAGGCGCGCAGCCTGGTCAGATCGGCGATAACAGGGCCATCGCTGCCGTCGGCAACTATGCCCTGTTCGACCAGCTCCTTGAGGGCGCGGCGGTAGACCCGCTCTGTGGTGCCAAAGCGGGCCGCCTCGTGGGCCCGCTTGCGCGATCCCAGCATCGGAGTGCGCTGGCGCTCTCGCCACAACTCATAGGCGATGTTGTAGGCAATGGGGTGGAGCAGCCGGCTGGTGGTGATCTCCAGGGTATCGAGATAGTCGCTGGCAAGTGCAGCGGCGAAAAAGAGGGTCAACTCAGGTTCTGCCAGCAGCCGCTGGGCCAGCTTGTGGGCACAGATGACCCGTGCGTCCAGCTCGGTCTCGGCCACCACGTTCCACTGCACCGGGGTGGCACTGAAGAACTCCATCTCACCGAAGATCTGGCTGTGACACTCAATCTCGCCGAGCTGGAAGCGGCGGCCAGAGTGTACCGTGCTGTTGAGGGAGACCCGGCCACGTTCGACCAGATAGAGCTGCTCGCTCTGCTCCCCCTGCCGCATGATCAATTCGCCCGGCAGGTAACGACGCAGAAACAGGGTGCAGGCGTCGAGCGCCGCGGCAAAGCGGGGTTCAAGCTGCTGGAGTTCGGCGTGAAAACGGCCGAGGGGGTAGGGCTGTTGCTGCATGACTTGCCTGTCGCACCGGATGACGAGGGCCATGAGGCTAGCAAGAGTGCGGGCCGGATACCAGCCCGCACGGTAGCGGATGTGCCGCAGTTAACGGTTTGCGGCTTATTGCACCAGAGCGTGGAGGGCGGCGGCGATGGCTTGCTGCTCACCGGCCATCATCGCCTGTTCGGCGCTGGCGTAATCCGCCACCCCTTGTTGCACATCCTGCTCGAACAGCACCACGTTGCAGAGCACGGCGGCGACCCGTACCTTGCGCAGGCGACCCACCGTCAGCAGGGAGGCGGTCTCCATGTCAGCGCCCAGTACGCCACGGGCATGCCAGTAGCGGCACACCTCCTGCTCATCATCTCGATAGAAGCTGTCGTGGGAGCGTACCAGCCCGTGCCAATGAGGCTGGCTGCTAGTGGCCACATGGTTGAGCAGGGCCGCTTGCAGCCAGATATCGGCGCAGGCGGGGTACTCGGCGGGCAGATAGGCCTGTGAGGTCCCCTCATTGCGTACCGCCCCTTCCACCACGATAAGGTCGCCAAGGCCGATGTCGTGTTGCAGGGCACCGGCGGAGCCGACCCGAATAAGCGAGCGGGCACCGGCTTGCACCAGCTCCTCCAGCGCGATGATGGCTGAGGCGCCGCCGATGCCGGTGCTGCAGACCGTGATGGGCTGCCCCTGATAGCGGCCGTTGATGAGGCGAAATTCCCGGTTTTGCCCCAGCACTTCACACTGTTCGAGCTGGTTGGCGATGCGGTCGACCCGGGCTGGATCGCCGCACAGCACCACTCGCTCGGCAATCTGGTCGGGGCGGCACTGAAGATGGGGTAACAGACTCATAGCTTACAGACCTTGTGGCTGGCACTTTGCGGCAATCACCCAGAGGCGAGTGCCGTTGGCGGCGATAAACAGCAGGATCAGGTACTCCAGCGACATGGCGTAGACGCCCTGCGCGGCATAGACACCGATGCTGATGATGTTGATGACGACCCAGAGGATCCAGTTCTCCACGTATTTGCGGGTCATCAGGATCTGGGCGACGACCGAGAGCACCGTCATGCTGGCATCCCAGAACGGGAAGGCATCGGGGGAGGGCTCGGGGATGGCAAGGTTGGCACCAAAGAGGTTGAGCAGGGAGACCGAGGTGCGTGCCAGGGTGGCGAAGACCGGGTCGATATAGCGGGTCAGCAGAGCGATGGCCAGCACGCTCACGGCGGCGGTCACCATCAGTTTGGATTTGCTGAGCCAGCGGATCTGCAGGGTATCCCCCTGATCGTTGGCCGGGCGGGTCCAGGCGTACCAGCCGTAGACGTTGGCGCAGAAGAAGAACAGCTGCAGCATCAACAGTCCGTAGAGCTGGATCTGGAAGAAGATGATGGCAAACAGGCTGACGTTGATCAGGCCAAACAGGTAGTTGATGGTTTTCTCCTGACTGGCGAACCAGATACAGGCCAGACCAAACAGGGTGCCGATGGCTTCAATCCATGACATGGCATAGCCGCCACCCAGCGGTATGGTCACTAGCGTGTTATTGATGCTGAACAGCTCGAATATGCTCATTTTCTGATCCTTGGGCATGAGGGTTAGTATGCGAGGGCGCCATTCTAAGGGGTGAGGGGGAGGAGGGGCAGGACTTTTGTCCGCCCCGGGCTTGGCCCATATCAAAGAAATCGCCGCTGCCGCCCGGTTATTCCAGCAGTGATGGGTTATGGTGCCCCGGCGGGCCGGACTTTATTGATATGTAGCAAGATGATAGCGCCGTGGCTGTGGTCTGATAGAGTCCACTCTCCGGGAGGAGAATCACGTGATAAAAGGAGGTTGCATTGAATTCCGAGCTTGTCTGGGTGCTCTGTCTGCTGGCTGGCGCCATCTATCTCTTTATGACCAACAAGGTGCGCATGGACGTGGTGGCCCTGGGCGTGGTCATCCTGTTTGTGCTGAGCGGCACCCTCACCCTGCCGGAGGCGCTGGCGGGCTTTAGCGATCCCAACGTCATTCTGATAGCCGCCCTGTTTGTGGTGGGTGAGGGGCTGGTGCGCACCGGCATCGCTTATCAGGTGGGGGATGCATTGGTGAAGGTAGCGGGCAGCAGCGAGACCAAGCTGCTGGTGTTGCTGATGGTGGCGGTGGCGAGTCTGGGGGCTGTGATGAGCAGCACCGGGGTGGTGGCCATCTTTATCCCGGTGGTGCTGAGCGTGGCGAACCGGATGGGGATCCCGGCCGGTCGCCTGATGATGCCCCTCGGCTTTGCCGGGCTGATCAGCGGCATGATGACGCTGGTGGCCACGCCCCCCAACATGGTGGTCAACAGCGAGCTGATGCGTCACGGCATTCACGGTTTCGGGTTCTTCGATTTCACCCCCATGGGCGTGCTGATCCTGGGGCTGGGCATCCTCTACATGCTGCTGGTGCGCGGCTCCCTGGTGGGCGAGGGAGAAGAGGGCAAGGGCAAGCCGACCGGGCGCCGCACCCTGCGCGATCTCATCCGAGACTACCGACTGGCCGGTCGGGCCCGTCGTCTGGCGCTGCGGCCCGATTCAGCGCTGATTGGTCACACCCTGGACGAGCTGCAACTGCGTGCCCGTTATGGTGCCCACGTCATCGGGGTGGAGCGCTGGCGCAAGTTTCGCCGGGTGATGGTGCCGGTGTCGGGGATCAGTGAGTTCCAGGCCAAGGATGTGCTGCTGATCGACATGTCAGACCCCGAGGTGGATGTGCGGGCGTTTTGCACCGAGGCGCGGCTCGAACCCATGATCCTGCGCGGGGAGTACTTCTCCGATCAGGCGCGGGAGGTGGGGATGGCCGAGGTGTCGCTGATCCCCGAGTCCAAGCTGCTGGGTAAAAGCGTGCGTGAGGTGACCTTCCGCTCCAGCTATGGTCTGAGCGTGGTGGGGCTGCGCCGCGACGGTGAGGCACTGGCAGGCAAGCTGGTGGACGAGCCGCTGCAGATGGGGGATACCCTGCTGGTGGTAGGGAATTGGAGCCACATCAGACAGTTGCAGACCCATAGCCGCGACTTTCTGCTGATGGGGCTGCCCGCCGAAGTGGACGAGATGGCCCCCGCCCGCAGTCAGGCCATTCATGCCCTCTTCTGTCTTGGAGTGATGATCCTGCTGATGGTGACCGATCCGGTGCCCAACGTGATTGCCGCGCTGATCGCCTGTCTGCTGATGGGCAAGTTTCGCTGCATCGATATGGAAAGTGCCTACAAGTCGATCCACTGGCCGACCCTGATCCTCATCGTCGGCATGCTCCCCTTTGCGCTGGCGCTGCAAAAAACCGGCGGGGTGGATCTGATCGTCGGTGGCCTGATCAATGCGGTCGGGGAGATGGGGCCGCGGGTCATGCTGGCCAGCCTGTTTGCCCTCTGCGCGGTGATCGGGCTCTTTATCTCCAACACCGCCACCGCAGTGCTGATGGCGCCCATTGCGCTGGGCACAGCCCAGCAGATGGGGGTATCACCCTATCCGTTTGCCATGACCATTGCCATCGCCGCCTCGGCCGCTTTTATGACGCCGGTCTCGTCACCGGTGAATACCCTGGTGCTGGGGCCGGGCAACTACAAGTTTGCCGATTTTATCCGTATCGGGGTGCCATTCACCCTGTTGGTGATGGTGGTCAGCGTGGTAGCGATCCCCTGGTTCTTCCCGTTCTGATAACCGGGATGATGAATGTGTGCACCAGCGGCCTGCGGGCCGCTTTTTTATGGCCGGGAGACAAGAGTGGCAAGGCGTGCTCGGAATCAGTGAAGAGTGATATGGACGGGAATTAACGTGGAGATGGGTTAATAGAGGAGCGAGAGAAAAACTGGGGATAGGCAAATTCCAGATACAAAAAAACCAGCATGAGCTGGTCTGTTTGGTACTGCTATTAATGGTGCGGAAGGAGAGACTCGAACTCTCACGCCTAGGGCGCCAGAACCTAAATCTGGTGCGTCTACCAATTTCGCCACTTCCGCAATATTAATGGTGGCTATGACGGGATTCGAACCTGTGACCCCCGCATTATGAGTGCGATGCTCTAACCAACTGAGCTACATAGC
>NZ_JAAKNE010000027.1:0-43852 GCF_049170755.1 Aeromonas sp. 604176 | reverse complement strand
TCCTTCATGACCCTGGATAAAGACGGCAAGATCCGGATGGACTGCTCCAGCCCGTTCGCCATGGCGAGCCTGATTGCCCTCAAAGACAAGTTCGACATCGCCCTTGGCAACGACCCTGACTACGACCGTCACGGCATTGTCACCAAGTCCGGCCTGATGAACCCGAACCACTATCTGGCGGTGGCAATCCAGTATCTGTTTACCCATCGCACCGGCTGGTCTGCCGATGCGGCCGTTGGCAAGACGCTGGTCTCCTCGTCCATGATCGACCGGGTGGCCGGCGAGATTGGCCGTACCCTCAAAGAGGTGCCGGTCGGCTTCAAGTGGTTCGTGGATGGCCTCTACAGCGGCGAGTTCGGTTTTGGTGGTGAAGAGAGCGCGGGCGCCTCCTTCCTGCGCAAAGATGGCACCGTCTGGACCACCGACAAGGATGGCTTCATTCTGGCGCTGCTGGCAGCGGAAATTCTGGCGGTCACCGGCAAGGATCCGCAGGCCCACTACGACGCGCTGGAAGCCAAGTTCGGCCGCTCCAGCTACCGCCGTATCGACGCACCGGCCAACAGTGCCCAGAAAGCGGTGCTCTCCAAGCTGGATCCTGCTCTGGTGGAAGCCTCAACTTTGGCGGGTGAGCCCATCATCGCCAAGCTGACCAAGGCGCCGGGCAACGATGCCGCCATCGGCGGCCTCAAGGTGGTGACCGAGAACGGCTGGTTCGCGGCGCGCCCCTCTGGCACTGAGTCCATCTACAAGATCTACATGGAGAGCTTCAAGGGCGACACGCACCTCGACCTCATCCAGCAAGAGGCTCAGCAGATCGTCTCTGCTGCGCTGGCCAAAGCAGGTGTATAAGCCACCTTCCAGTCGCTGACCGTTGACAAAAAAGAGGAGCCGAAGTTGCTCCTCTTTTTTATGCGCGGGTTGAGGTGTTCTGGTGTTTACGCCTCGTTACAGATCCCTGTACTCGCTCGGCGAGCTTGCCAACGTTTGAAAAAGGGGCGTGCTGGCAGCTTCATCAGGAACAGGGAGAGCAAGATCACCCCGATGCCGATCCACTGGCTGACATCCAGGGTTTCACCCACCATCAATACCCCAAGCGACACAGCCATCATGGGATTGGTGAGGGCCAGCATGCCCATCACCTCCGGGCCGTGGTGCTTTAATCCCCACAACCAGGCCCAGTAGCCCAGCGCGGTGTTGAGCAGGATCAACCAGAGCAATCCCGGCGCACTGGCCGGATCCGGCAACGGCATTGGGCCAGCCAGCCACCAGGCGAGCGGGATCAGCATCAAGCCCCCAAGCAGCAATTGCCAAGCGGTCAGCGCCAGCAGATCGTTTACCGGCCAGTGGCGCATCCAACGGCTGGATTGGCCGATCAGCACTGTGGCCAGCATGGCGCATGCAACTCCGACAGGATCCAGATTGGCAGAGGGGTTGAGCAACAGTAATACCCCAGCCAGCCCCATCAATCCCAGCAGTAGCCATTTCAGGCTTGGTCGTGTGCCATCTTGCAACCAGGCCAGTAGCATCAGCACCAGCGGTAGGGTGGCACCAAGTGTACCTGCTACTGCCCCCGGCAGCCGGAAGGCCGCCACAAACAGCAAAGCGAAGAAGGCGGCAATGTTGCAAAACGCCAACAGGAACTGCTTGCCCCAGGGCAGAGGCGGCATGCGCGGATGTAACAGTAACAAGAGCAGCCCGGCAGGCAGTGCTCGCCATACGGCAACCCAGTAGGGTGAGTAGTCAGTCAGGTAGAGGCTGACGACAGCATAGGTGCTGCCCCACAGCAGTGGAGCCAGCAAGGCGATCAGCATTGGCATTATTTATCTCTTTGAAAAGTATCTTCAAGTGAAGATAAATTAGCGCCAAATTGATTTATCATCAAGTATCTCGATATGAAGATAAGTAGTTGGCGATGGAATCAGATCATGTAGACCTGCTGCTGGCTCAGTGGGCCCGGCAGCGACCGGATCTCGACTGTTCTCCTATGGGGGTGCTGGGTCGGGTAGCCAGGATGGCGGCAATTGCCGGTCGTGAGGTGAGTGAAGAGCTCAAGGAGTGCGGCTTGCTTGGCACGGACTTCGACATTTTGGCGACCCTGCGTCGGTCGGGTGAGCCACTGACGCCGACAGTGCTCTACCAATCGGCCATGTTGAGTTCTGGTGCCATGACGGCCCGGCTCGACAAGCTGGCCGAGCGGGGACTGATAGAGCGGCAAGCGGCGCCCAGCGATCGGCGCAGCCTGCTGGTCTGCCTCACCGAATCGGGCAAAGCGCTTATCGACCGAGCGGTTGAGCTGCACGTGGCCAACGAGCGTCGCCTGCTGGCGCCACTGACCGAGGCGGAGCAGGCTCAGTTAGCGGCACTGCTCAAACGCTGGTTGCTGCAAAACGAATAACAAAAACGGGCCAGCAGGCCCGTTTTTGTTGGCAAATCAGTGCTTGACTCAGTAACCGCCTTTGGCCTCTTTCACCGCCAGCCCCAGCTGCCACACCGCCATGGCGTAGTGGGTGCTGTGGTTGTAGCGGGTGATGGTGTAGAAGTTGGGCAGGCCGTACCAGTATTGGTAGCCGGTGCCGACATCGAGGCGCAGCAGGCTCGCTTCGCTGTGGTTGCCCAGGCTGCTGGTGGGGGTGAGCCCTGCGCGGCGCAGGGAGGCCACCGGGTAGCGGGTCTGGAAGCCATGCTCATAGCCGGGCAGTTGGCCCTGACCGCGCACCGCCACCGGTTGGCCTTTCTCCCAGCCGTGGGCCTTGAAGTAGTTGGCGACGCTGCCGATGGCATCTACCGGATCCCACAGGTTGGTGTGGCCGTTGCCATCAAAGTCCACCGCATAGCGCTGGAAGCTGGAGGGCATAAACTGGCCGTAGCCCATGGCGCCCGCATAGGAGCCCTTGGGTTCGGTGGGATCCATCCCCTCGTCGCGGGTCATCACCAGGAAGGCTTCCAGCTCGCTGGTGAAGAACTCGGCGCGGCGCGGATAATCAAATGCCAGAGTGGCCAGCGCATCCAGAATGCGGGTCTTGCCCATCACCCGGCCCCAGCGGGTCTCCACCCCGATAATGCCGACGATGATCTCCGGCGGCACCCCGTAGATCTGCTCCGCTCGGTTCAGCTCGCTTGCGTATTCACGCCAGAAGTTGACGCCATTCTGTACGTTGTCCGGGGTGATGAACTTGGCGCGATAGCGGTTCCAGGCGCCGGTCGGGCCGGTGGGCTTGGCGGTAGTCGGCGCCTGGGCATCCATCAGGCGGATGATCCAGTCGTAACGCTCTGCCTGTGCCAGCACCTGATGCAGCTGGGCGTTGTCAAAACCGTGCTTCTCGACCATTTTCTGGACGAACCGATCCACGTTGGGGCGATTGGCGAAGTCCCCCTTGCTAACCCCTTGTGTATAAACGGGTTTGCTCGATGGAGCTTGATTGATAAAGGCGCTCTTGGGCTGGGGGACGACCACGGGCTTTGGCGCGGGGGCGCTGCTGCAGCCACCGAGCAGGGGGAATAACGACAGAGTGAGAAGAGAGGCAAGGCGACGCATAGGGTTCTCAAAGAGACTGATAAAAGTGTCGTCATGGTAAAACATTGCCATCCCCGTGCAAGTGTTCCGTGCGCCTTGTTTGCCGCCAATTCATCGTGCGATGGATTAGCCCTTCTGTGAGGGCTGTGCTGGTTAGCGCTCGGGGGGACGCAGGGTGTGGTAACCGCTCCAGAGCCGGGTCAGGGTGGTGATGGCGCAGAGCAGGGCAAAGCCGTAGGCGAGCGGGGCGAAGGCGGCGGGCCACAGGCACATCAGCACAAAGAGCGCGATGGTCTCGCTCCCCTCGGTGAGGCCGCCCAGATAGTAGAGAGATTTATGGTGGTAGACCGGATTATCGATCCCCCGCTTGCCCGCCATGATAGCAAACGCCAGAAAGCTCGAGCCGGTACCCATAAAGGCAAATAGCAGGGTGGCGGCGGGCAGCGCATTGGCGGGGGCGGCGAGGGCAAAGCCCAGCACCACGGCGGCGTAGAAGATAAAGTCGAGCGTGATGTCGAGAAAGCCGCCGCAGTCGGTGATGCCGGTTTCCCGCGCCACGGCGCCATCGAGCCCGTCCAGCAGCCGGTTGAGCAGGATGGCCGCGAGTGCCCACTGATAGCCGCCAAAGGCCAGCAGCGGCAGCGCCAGCATGCCGATGGCAAAGCCGGTGAGGCTCACCTGATTGGCACTGATCCCCGCACGGCAGAGCGGTTTGGCAAGCTGGGTGAGGGGGCTGCGGATCACGGGGATCAGATGGCGATCAAACAAGGTGAACATTCCTCGGTTAACAGTGGCATTCGGTGAGGTTGAGTATGGTGCCCGGCGCGTCTTCCGCATCGTGGGTCACCAGGATGGCAGGGATGGCCAGCGCCTTGATCTGCGCGAACACCAGTTCGCGAAAGGCGGCCCGCAGCGGCTTGTCGAGGCGGGAGAAGGGCTCGTCCAGTAGCAGGGCGTCGGGTTCCGCCAACAGTGCCCGCAGCAGGCTGACCCGCGCCCGCTGCCCCCCTGACAGCAGCGGCGGCAGCTTGTCAGCCTGATCTGCCAGTGCGACCTGCGCCAATGCGGCCAACGCCTTTTCCCGCCGCGCGCGTTTTCCCTTGATGATCGCAGGCATGCCGAACATCAGGTTCTCCGCCACCGTCAGATGGTCGAACAGCAGGTCATCCTGAAACAGCATGCCGATGCGCCGTGCTTGCGCAGGCAAGGTGTTGAGTAGCCGCTCGCCGAGCCTTATCTTCCCCTCCAGCCGGATCGGGCCATTTCCTGCCAGCGCGCCGGGCAGTACCCCGGCGAGCCCCGCCAGCAGGGAGCTTTTACCGCAGCCGCTTGGTCCCATCAGGGTCAATACCTCGCCGGGGGCCACTTGCAGGGCAGGGAGTGAAAGCAGCAGATTTTCATCAAGGTAAAGCCGAAGAGGCGTGGTGCTCAGCATATGGTTGTTTCCATCGTGAGAGTTCATCGTGAGCCGCCCCCCTTGAGCGCCGGATTGAGCCGCGCCGGCAGCCAGAGCGCCAGCAGATAGATAACGAGTGGCAACAGCAGTTGCAGCAGGCCGTAGAGCCCCGCCAGCCGCCGGTTGAGGCCGCTGCCGATGGCCACCGCTTCGGTGGTGATGGTGACCACTCTGCCAGCCCCAAACAACAGGGTTGGCAGATACTGGGCCAGACTCACCGCCGCCCCGACGCCGAAGGCAAACAGCAGCGGGCGCGCCAGCAGCGGCGCTTTGACCTGCCACCAGGCTTGCCACGGTGTGGCCCCCAGCAGCAGGGCGCTCTGGGTGATCCGCGGGTCGAACTGGCGATAGGGGCCGTGCAGGCAGAGATAGACATAGGGAAAGACAAACAACAGCTGGCTCCAGAGCACCCAGCCCCAGCCAATGCCGCTGCTTATCGAGTCATGCGCAAGCCAGTCCAACCCGAGCCGGATGCCAAACAGCAGGCTTGCCTGCGGCAGCAACAGCGGCAGGCAGATAAGCCAGAGCGGCCAGGGGCGGCGCCCGGCTTGCGCCTCCAGACTGCACACCGCCATCATCAGTGCCAACAAGCCGCTCACCAGCGCCAGCAGTGCGCTGGTTACCAGCAGTGGCAGCAGGGTTGGCAGCAGATCCAGCCAGTAATGACTGCTCCACTGGCTGGGCCAGAGGGCGGGAAAGGGCCAGCGGCGCGCCAGCGACCAGAGCAGCAGGGCCGCCAGCACCGCCAGATTGAGGGTGATCAGGGTGAAGGCAAAGCCTGCTGCGAGCCGGTTGGCAAAGAAGTGGGGCGCCGCCCGTTTGCCATCGAGCCAGCAGCCTTTGCCCATCTCTTTATGAAGCCACTCCAGTAATCTGAGCAGAGCGATGAGCAACGCCGTGATGGCGAGCAAAAGCAGGGCGCCGCTGGCGGTGGCTCCGCGCCAGAGCAGATCCGGGTCCTGATACCAGAGCCACAACCGCACCGCCAGCGGGGCGGGGGCATCGGGCCCGAGCAGCTGGGCGAGATCCACCACCGCCACTCCGTAGGCCGCCACCGCATAGATGGGCAGGCGCAGGGCGGGCCAGAGTGCCGGTAGCAGCAGACGCCACCAGATCTGGGGGACACTGAAACCGAGGCTTGCCCCCAGCCACTGCTGGCGTGCCAGCTGGATGGGTTGCTGTGCGGCCATCGCCATCAGTAGCAGAAAGGGGGTCTCCTTGAAAACGAGCAGTGCAATCAGCCCGAGCCCCCAAGGGTCGCGAATGGTCTGCCAATCGGGGGGAAGATCAAACCCGGTCAGAGCTGGCGAGAGGAGCCGCAGCAGCCAGCCGGAGGGGGCGAGCAGAAAGGCAAAGCCGATGGCAAAGGCGACGTGGGGCATTGCCAGCATGGGCGAGAGCAGACGGCGGAGCAGCCCGAAAGCCCGGCTGTCGCTGTGGGCCAGCAGCAGGGCTGTCATCAGCAGGCTGCCAAGGGTGGAGGCGGCGCCAATCCACAGACTCAGCGCTGCTGAGTGCCACAGGCCAGGCTGGGCGAGCAGCAAGGCGAGATGAGAGGTGGCCATCCCCTCCGCCAGCAGTTGCCATAGCCCTGCCAGCAGAGGGATAACGAAGAGCGCCAGATAAATGACCGCCATCCCCGTACTCATACTGGGGTGGCGTGTCAACCGGCGCCACGGTCGGGAGCGGGAAAGCGGGTGACCAGCGGCACTCATCAGTGACCGTAACGCTCGGCCCAGGCCGCTTCCAGTTTGAGCTGCCAGCTGGGGTGAGGCTCGGCTACCGCTTTGAAGCGCAGTGCCGGTTGCCCTTTGGCGGAGTCAGGCAGGGCATCGGCCCGCAGCACGCTGGGATCACCCCAGAATGCCGGATTGGCCTTGCGCGCCTGCGCCGCCGGACTTAACAGAAAGTTGGCCACCACTTTAGCTCCCGCACGGGCACTGGCGTTGAAGGGGATGGCGAGAAAATGGCTGTTGGTGAGCGCCCCTTTCTCCATGGCAATCGCCTCCACACTGGGGGGCAGGGCGCCAATCTGGGCGGCGCTTTGCGCCTCCTTTGGATTGAAGCTGATAGCCATGGCCAGTTCGCCATCATCGAGCAGCTGGCGGGTCTCAGCGGCGCTGGTGGGGAACAGTTTGCCCTTGCGCCAGAGCGCCGGATGCAGCTCATCGAGCCAGGCCCAGAGCGGGGCGGTGAGCTTGGCAAAGTTGCTCTCAGTCGCCTCCCGATAGAGGGGGGCGGGGTCTGGCGTCAATTCCAGCAGGATCTGCTTGAGAAAACTGGAGCCATGGAACTGGGGCGGCTTGGGATAGGTGAAGCGGCCGGGATGAGCCTTGGCCCACGCCAGCAGGGCTGATGCCGAGGTGGGCGGGCTGGCGACCTCTTCGGTGTCGACCATCAGATTGAGCTGGCCGATGCCCCAGGGGGCTTCCAGCCCTTCCACCGGCAGGGTGAAGTCCTCACTCACCGGCAGGCTGCTGTCGACCAGTGCCATGTTGGGCAGCTCGGAGGTAAAGGGAGCGCCGAGCAGCCCCTGCTCCTTGAGCACCTTGAAGTTCTCGCCGTTGACCCAGAGCAGATCGATGGGCCCGCCAGCTTGCTTGCCTGCCAGCTTGTTGGCCAGCAGTTGACTGACGCTCTGGGCGATATCATCCACCTTCACCTGCACCAGCTTGACCTGATAGTCGCGCGCCAGCTCCTGCCCGGCCCACACCAGATAGGCGTTGATCTCCGGGCTGCCGCCCCAGGCGTTGAAGTAGACGGTCTGTCCCTTCGCCTCCTCAAGGGTCTGTTGCCAGTTGCCGTCTGGATTGGCCGCCAACAGCGAGCCGCTGGCCAGCAGTGGCAGGGCGCACAGCAGGACATTTAGCCGCTGTTTGAGCTGTGAGTTGAGTTGTGAGAATGGCTTGAGCATAAACGTTTCTCTGGTTGTCAGGCGCCACGGCGCCAGCGGTGATAACGGGCCAGCAACGCCAGTACCCGGGTGGGCTGGTGGGCCCTTTTCCATTCACCCGCCACATATTTGTTCCCCTCCATCAGGGTGGGATAGGCGTGAATGGTGCCGAGGATCTTGCCAAGGCCGAGGCGGTGACGCATGGCGAGCACGAACTCGGCGATCCGCTCACCGGCGTGAGTGCCCACTATGGTGGCGCCAAGGATAGTATCCTTGCCCGGCACGGTCAGCACCTCGACAAAACCGTGGCGCTCCCCATCGGCGATGGCTCTGTCCAGCTCGGCCAGCTCGAAGCGGGTCGCCTCGAAGGGGATCCTCTGCGCTTCGGCCTCCTTGCGATTGAGGCCGACCCGGGCAATCTCCGGCGTGGTGTAGGTGGCCGCCGGAATGACCCGATAGTCGGCCCGAAAGCGCTTGAACTGGCCAAACAGGGCATTGACCGCCGCATACCAGGCCTGATGGGCGGCAAAGTGGGTGAACTGGTAAGGGCCCGCTACGTCTCCCACTGCCAGTATGCTGGGGAAGTTGGTGGCAAGGAAGCCATCGACCGCTAGGGGGCCGCGGGGGGCCAGCTCGACCCCCAACGCTTCGAGCCCGAAGCCGCTGACGTTGGCGACCCGACCCAGTGCCAGCAGCAGTTGATCCCCTTCCACCACTTGTGTCTCATCGCCCCGGCGCAGTTGCAGCCGGATGGGGAGATCCCCCTTGGCTGCGGGCAGATAGTCGGCTCGTTCGGCGCGCCAGCCGGTGAGTAGCTGCACACCATCTCGGCTCATTTGCCCGGCAAGGGCGTCGGCTACCTCTCTCTCTTCGCGGGGCAGCAGTTGCTCCGAGAGTTCCACCAAGGTCACGGGAATGCCGAGCAGGGCGAAGCTCTGGGCCAGCTCGCAGCCGATGGGGCCGCCGCCCAGCACCAGCAGGCGGCGCGGCGGGGTGCGCAGCTGCCAGAGGCTATCCGAGGTGAGGTAAGGCACCTGATCCAGCCCCGGCAGCTTGGGCACCAGCGGCCGAGCGCCAGTGGCGATAACGATATGGCGGCTGGCAAGGCGCTGGCCGTTCACCTCCACCTCCCAGGGAGAGACCAGCCGCGCCTCCCCTTCGATGCATTCCACTCCAAGCCCCTGATAGCGTTCGATGGAGTCGTGTGGCTCGACCTCCTTGATAACCTCCGCTACCCGCTCCATCACGGCGGTAAAATCGGCGCGGGAGTGGCTTGGGCTAAAGCCCAGCTCGTCGGCTTTACGCTGCTCTGCGGCAAAGCGGGCGCTTCGGATCAGCGCCTTGGAGGGGACGCAACCGCTGTTGAGGCAATCGCCCCCCATCTTGTGTTTCTCGATGAGCGCCACCTTGGCCTTCACCGCTGCCGCGATATAGCTGGTGACCAGCCCACCTGCACCGGCACCGATCACCAGCAGGTTGTAGTCGTAGCGAGCGGGTTTGCGGTAGGGGGAGAGCAAGCGGCGCAGCGCGAGCTTGTCGGTCAATTTCTTGACCAGCCAGGGCATCAGCCCCAGCAGGGTCAACGCGACCATCAGGCCGGGGGAGAGAATATTGCCGGTGCTGGTTAACTGGCCAAGCTCGCTGCCCGCCAGCACATAGACGAAGGTGCCGGGCAACATGCCAAGCTGGCTGACCCAGTAGTAGGTGCTGACTCTGATGGGGGTGAGCCCCATCAGCAGATTGACCAGAAAGAAGGGGAAGATGGGGATGAGGCGCAGGCTCAGCAGATAGAAGGCCCCCTCCTTCGCCATGCCGGACTGAAAGGTGGCCAGCTTGTCGCCAAAGCGGGCGGTGACCCAGTCGCGCAGCAGAAAACGAGCGCTGAGAAAGGCCAGGGTTGCGCCTATGGTGCTGGCAAAGGAGACCAGCAGCAGCCCCCAGGCGACGCCGAACACTGCGCTACCACCCAGGGTGAGCAGGCTGGCGCCGGGCAGGGAGAGGGCGGTGCTCAGCACATAGATAAGCACGAACAGCAGGCTGGCCGAGACAAAGTGACTGTCGACCCATTGCGCCACTGCCGCCTGCTGGGCCTGCAAGGCGTCCAGAGTGAGGTAACGGCCAAGATCGAGGGCAAAAAAGGTGCCGATAAGGCTCCCCATCACCAGTGCAAGCAGCAGGCGGGTCCGGTTCATCAGGCGTCCTTGCTGTCTGGCTGGGCAGGGCGTTCCGGTTGCACAGGCAGCTGGCAGAAGCCCTGCGGTGCGATATCGAGGGCGGCGTTGAACTTGGCCGACATGTTCTGGAAGGCGATAAGGCCGGTCAGCTCCACCATGGCATCGTCATCGAACCAGGGCTTGAGGCGGGCCGCCTGTTCATCGCTCACCCCATCGAGGCCAGTCATCGCTTCGGTGTAGTCGAGCACCGCTTTTTCCCGCTCGTCAAACAAGGAGCTTTCGCGCCAGTTGGCCAGCGCCTCCACCTTCTCGCTGGAGCCGGCTCTCTTTACCAGGGTCATGGCGTTGATGTCGACGCAAAAACGACACCAGTTGAGCTGGGAGACCCGCACCGTCACCAGCGAGCGCAGCACGGGATCGATGGGGGAGCGCTTGCGGTTGATGACCCCGTAGAGGGTGGCGACGGCGGCAAAGAGGCGCGGCGAGCGGCCCCAGCACTTGCCCGGAATAAGCACCTGACCATAGTTGCGCTTTTGCAGCCAGAAAAAGGGGCGGATAAACCAGGCATATTCCCGGTCGGGTTTGACCTCAACGCGCATCAGTTACCTTCTTGTTGTTTCACTCTTACGGTTTCAAATTGGGTTTGTAGGCTTGGCCCAACCGCTCGTTCAGGCGGGTCAGGAAATCCTCGATCCGCGCCCGGTTGGTGCCCAGATCGCTTTGCCCCTGACGGGAGGCTGATCGCATATCGATGCGGGTCTCTTTGGGGCCGGCAAAGACCCGCAGCGCCACATCATCCTGAAAGCCGAACCAGCCGGTGGTGACCACTGCATCCAGGCCATCCGGGCTGGGTCGTATCTGCCAGCCCAGCTCCTGCATCAGCTCGTTGGCTTCAATCAGCACTTCGGCAGGAGAGGCCCTGGTAAAGAGAGGACCGGGTTTTGCCTCAACTGCTTTCAGCGGTGCGCTATTTATTGGCAGATCCTGCGCCGTTCTCAGCTCTGCCGCCCAGCGTAGCTGGGGGGGATTGTAGGGATCTGTGCTCACATCGTTGATCAGCGGCATGCGCAGCGCCTGCAGCACAAAGGTCAGCGGTAGCAGCAGTGGCAAGGCGCCAAGGCCGCTGGCATAGCGGTTGCGGCTCCAGGGCAGGCGTACCAGCAAGATCAGGGAGACAAGGGCTCCGATGAGACAGATCGCAAAACCTATCCACCAGGGCCAGAGATGAAAGCGGCTGCCGAGGGCGCCAGCGAGCGGGAGTAACCAGGCCAGCAGGGGCCACAAGCAAGAGCGGGGCATAGCACGGGATCCATCGTCGAATGTGGACAATGCCGAGAAGGATAAACTTAATTGCCTGATAACGTTAGTAAATTGATGAGAGTTTGGCGTGGTTTTGGCCAGTTTTGCGAGGGAATGCAGAGGGAGGTGAAGCCCGCCTGACGGGAGCTTCACCGAGAGAATGGTCAGTTGCGATGACTTAGTTGCGATAGAGCACTTTAGTCTTGTGTTCTTAAGATAAATGTTGAGCTGTTCAATATTTGTTCCAAACGAAGGGTCCTTTACTGTGACTATTAACTAAACCTCTTGAAATTATGGTGATTAACCCATATATCAAATATTGACTTTGGTGGGGGTTCACATGGCGCTAGATAAGGTAGAGCAAAAGATAGTCGAGCAGTACTTTGATATGAGGACGGGCTATGTCCTACATCATAGCAACCGTACGTTTGCAGATTTTTTCGAACAGTTTGATATTGATATTTACAATGACCGATATTGCGATATCGGCGATTCAAAAGCTAAGCGCCTTCGTTCGTTCTTTAATCAGCATGACGATGAAATCATAGGCAAAGTTATACTCGCATTAATCGAAGATAACGACATCGAACAAAATTTAAATTCACCTCCCAAAAATCATGAACTGCGCCAGCGTTGCATTGATATTGCAAATCGATTGATTAACTCGGCTACTACAGTTGCACCAACTCAACATAATCCGCTTGTGAACCCGTTTAAATCACAACTCCAACAAGTACGTGCTGCTGCCATAAATGAGGTATTTGGTTCTATGCCAAATAAACCTTTACAGGAAGCACCAAGTTGGGATCAGCTCAAGCCACAACATTCTCAGACTGAATCCTCTATGACTAAATTCTCAGTTCCAGAAAAAGAAAAAATCTTTATTGTTCATGGGCATGATGAGCACTTGTTGAGTGAAACAGAAAATTTACTCCGCAAGCTCAATATGGATCCTATAGTTCTTCGCGATCAGCATAGTGGTGGCAAGACGATTATCGAGAAATTAGAAAAATATGGGGATGTTCGATACGCGGTCATTCTTTATACCGCTTGTGATGAAGGTCGAAAAATTGGTACTCCGGAAGTTAATCCTCGAGCCAGACAAAATGTAGTATTCGAGCATGGTTACTTTATTGGTCGTCTAGGACGTGAAAATGTAGCTGCTGTTGTCAAAGGGAACGTAGAAATCCAAGGCGATATAAGTGGTGTCGTATATCACAAGTATCAGACTGGATGGCAATACGAGTTAGCTAAAGAAATGAAACGCTCAGGTTTGAATGTTGATTTGAATCACCTATGATCACAGAAGTAATTATGAGCCCTTAAAGGGCTCAAGTAATTTCAGCAACGGGTCAGGCTCTTCCATAGAGTTGTGTTCTTAATGCAAAAAACAAGCCTGTCTAGATTCTGTACAAAACTTTGATCAGATGAAAACCGAACTTGGTGCGCACCGGCCCCAGCACCTTGAGCAGTTCGCCTTTGAATACCGCATCGTCGAAGGGCTTGACCATATCCCCTTTATTGAACTCCCCCAGATCGCCGCTGCGTTTTGAAGAGGCGCAGGTGGAGAAGCGCTTGGCCATCTGGCCGAAGTCGGCTCCCTTCTCGATCTTCTCCTTGATCTCCAGACACTGTTTTTCGGTCTTGACCAGAATGTGCTGGGCACAGGCTTTTTTCATCGGGGCGCTCCTGGGAGTGATGGCGAAGGTTGTTAACGCCAAGAGTGGTAGCAAATGGGGGCGCAAGAGTACCCCAATTTGCCACCGGCGTCAGCCATCACCCCGCCATTTACCGGCGTTCGTCAGCCCTGTTACTGGCGAGCGCGGGTGGCCAGCACGGCGCGGGGACGCGCTTGCCAGATGATCTCCAGCCCGAGCAGGGCGTAGAGGCTCCAGATGGCCAGCGGATTGAGCCACTCTCCCCCCAGTTGCAGGGTCATCAGAGCGCAACCTGCCAGCAGCAAGGTGAGCCCCGGCAGCCGCCAGTGGACGGGCAGGGGGGCCAGCATCGCCATCCCCAGCAAAATGCCGAGGCCAAACGGCAGGTTCAGGGCGGTAAAGGCCAGCGCCTGTTGGCCACTCATGCCGGTCAGCAGGGCCAGCAGGGCGCTGCAACAGGCGAGGAAGGTGATGAACTCGAGACGATCGGCAATATAGTCAGCCATCTGTTCGCTACGTGCATGCATGATGTGTCTCCTTCAGTTGATGGTTCAAGTGTGAGGGAGGGACGTTCGCAAAGGCAGCGGGATAATTCGATTGCGCTGAACGAGCAATTCTTAATCACCCGCTACGGCGGGCTTTGGCGTGTGCCGGGCTGGTTAAACGGTGAGGGTGGGGCTATGCCGACAAACTCTGTCGTGGTGGGTTTCTGGTTGCAAAGAGAGGAGGAGAGGTGACAAATGGTGCCTGATGGTGGGGTGAGCCTTATTGAGGGCAGGTCAATTCGCTTCCATCGGGAAAGCGGGCGGCGTCATTGTCACCAAAATGTGTGATTTGTGGTCAACCTCTTAAAAGATATGGCGAATTTGCCAATGGTGCTGCGCTGTCGCTGGCCGATGCCTATGTTAGGATAAGGTTCGCCATTTTTCTGGCGCGCATTTTTGTGTCACGGCCATGCCCTGCATGCCGTGCTGCGCCGCATTCGGGGTTGGCCCGAAAGGGCGCTGGTTTCCTTCACCACAGATTCAGGAATATTGACCTTTGACAGGATGCATTTCATCCCTGCTGGCAGGGCGTTCACTGTCCGGCCCTGCGTTTCGCCGCGGCCTGCGGGTACTGGGGGTGGGCCTGTTGCTGTCGCTGCTGGCTTCGCCCGCGTTTGCCGCCAAGCTCACCTATCAGGTCAAGGGGTTGAAAGGGGAGAACAAGGATAACGTTGAAGCCTATCTCAATGCCCTGCCGGTCTATCAGGAGCGGCAATACCGCCCGGCCCGCGCCAAAATCACCGAGAGCGTGCAAAAGGCGCTGCAGGTTTATGGCTATTACCAGCCGAAGATCACCCTGAGTCGCGACAAGAAGACTCCGTCCAAAGTGGTGATTGAGGTGGACAAAGGGGAGCCGGTCATCGTCTCCCGCCTCGATATTCTGCTGGAGGGGGATGCGGGCAGCGACGAGCTCTACAGCGCCCTGCTGGACAAGTTGCCCCTCAAAGAAGGTGAGCCCCTCAATCACGCCAAATATGAATCCATCAAGGCGGATCTGGGCAGCCTCGGGCTGGCCCGCGGTTACTTTGATGCCAAGCTGAGCAAGAGTCAGGTCAAGGTGTTCCCGGACAAGGGGACGGCGGAGATCTTTATTCTGTTCGAATCGGGCCATCGCTACCGTTTTGGCGAGATCCGCTACGATGCCACCCCCGAAGCGCTTCACCTTATTCGCCCGCTTATCAACATCAAGAGCGGTGACCCCTATCTCGCCATCCGGCTGGCCGAAATGTCGCAGGATGTCTCCTCCACCAAGCTGTTCCGTCAGGTCGATATCAAGCCGGTATTAAGCGAGGCGAGCAACTATCGGGTGCCCATCGCGGTGACGCTGGATAACCGGGTCGATCACGAAATCGAGACCGGTATCGGTTATGCCACCGACGTAGGGCCGCGGATGAGTGCCACCTGGGAGAAGCCCTGGGTCAACCGCTACGGCCACCGTCTGTTTGCCACCGCCAAGGTGTCGGCGCCGGAGGCAGAGCTCAGCTTCGACTATCAGATCCCGGTGGGCAACCCGCTGCGGGACTACTACTCCATCCAGACCGGCTACCAGTACAAGGACAACAACGATACCCGCTCCGATCTCACTACCATCGGTGTGCACCGCTGGACGCGGCGGCCGGAGAGCTGGGATCGGGACGTCTTTATCCGGCTGGAGAACGAGATCTATACCCAGGGCGCCGACGAGGGGAACAGCTTGCTGCTGATCCCCGGGGTCTCCTGGTCCCGACTGCGGGTGCGCGGTACTCTGGTGCCCGACTGGGGTGATCGCCAGCAGCTGACGCTGGAGTTCTCCGATCCCAGATGGGGCTCCGACATCAGCTTTATGCGGGTGTGGGGGCGCAGCAAGTGGCTGCGAACCCTCGGCGATAACCACAGATTCCTGATGCGGGCCGAGCAGGGGGCCATCATAGGTGACAGCTTCTCGCTGGTGCCGCCGTCCTTGCGCTTCTTTACCGGTGGCGATCAGACGGTGCGCGGCTTTGGTTACGAGAGCATCTCCCCCACCGGGCCGGATGGCAAGCTGACTGGTGGCCGCTACACCAGCGTGGCCAGTCTGGAATACAACTACCGCTTCAGCGAGAAGTGGCTGGGGGCCATGTTTGTGGATGGCGGCACCTCCACCACCGATTACAGCGAACCCTGGAAAATAGGTACCGGCGTCGGTGTGCGCTGGGTCACCCCCATCGGTCAGGTCAGGCTGGATCTGGCGGTCGGGGTATCGGAGGAGGACAAGCCCTTGCGGCTGCATTTCGCATTGGGGCCTGAATTATGATGTTGTCTAAACGCTTTTTTCTTTGGCCGCTGCGGCTGTATCTTGCGCGGGGGTCTGCATTGTGATCTGGCTAAAACGTATTTTTCTCTGGCTGATGGGGCTGGTGTTCCTGCTGCTCATCGGCGTCAGCCTGCTGGGTTTTACCCATCAGGGCAACAAGTGGTTGTGGCAACAGGCCAAGGGAGCGCTGCCTTCTCTCAAGGGGGAGCTGGTGGCCGGTCAGCTTGGCTATGGCTGGACTCTGGAAGGGGCGGGTTGGCAGGATGAGCTGGTGGATGTCACTGTGGATCGCGCCGTGCTCGACTGGGATCTCGGCAAGTTGCTGCAGGGCAAGTTCTGGATAAAATCCCTGGCGGTGACCCATCCGGTGGTCAAGGTAGCCGATTCCGAGCCCGCACCGGAAGAGCCTTCCGAACCCTTTGTCTGGCGCCCGCTGCCACTCAAGATCCAGGTCGACAGCCTCAAGGTCACGGATCTCGATCTGGCAGTGCCCGGTGTGGCCGTGATCCTGGGGTCCCTCGATATCGGCGCCACCCTCAACCGCAAGGGGCTGATTGTACGCGGCCCGGTGCTCGATAACCTGACGGTGACGCTGGATGACGTGGCACCCGCCAGCACAGCCAAATCTGCCAAACAGCCGGCCGCTAACGAGAAGCAAGCCGGAACTGCGGTGGCGCGCAACGACAAGGCCAGCGCCGAGACAGCCAAACAGGGTAAAGGGACGCCTGCTGCGAACACGACAAAGGCAGCCCCCATTCTCCTGCCCGCCATTCACCTTCCTTTCCCCATCCAGCTGGAAGGGGTCAGTGCGACCCGGGTGCAATATAAGCAGGGCGAGCTGATCGAAGGGCTCGACAAGCTGCTGCTGTCGGCCACTGCTGCCGACGATCGCATCGAGGTGCGCGAGCTCTCGCTGCGCCACGCCATGGCCGATCTGGCGCTCAAGGGACACATCCAGCTCAGTGACGACTACCCGCTGGCGGTGACGCTGGATGCCAAGGCCCGCAAGGGGCTGCTGGATGGCGAGCTGCAGGGTGAGCAGGCCACGCTGGCGCTGAACGGTTCGGTTGGCAAGCTGGGGTTGGCGTTGTCGGCCAAGGGGCCGGTTGCCGCCAATCTCAAGGGCTCGCTGGCCGCCCTCGACCCGGATCTCCCTTTTGATCTGGCCCTCGACTGGAAGAGCCTCGGTTGGCCTCTTCACAAGCCAGCCAAAGATGAGCCGAGCTATCGGCTGGACAAAGGGAGCCTGACTGCCAAGGGCAAGCTCTCCGGCTACCAGTTTGCCCTCAATACCTCCGGCAAGGGGACCGATGTCCCCCCCTTCAAGCTTGCGCTGGACGGCAAGGGGGATCTGGAGCGGCTCAGCAAGATCGCCTTGCAGCTCAACGCCCTCAAGGGGGAGCTGAAGCTCGATGGCAAGCTCGCCTGGAACAAGGGGATCGAGTGGCAGGGAACCACCCTGTTCAAGGGGATCAATCCGGCCGAGCTGCTGCCCGAGCTGAAAGGGACGCTGGCCGGTGAGCTGGAGAGCCGTTTCGTGATGAACGAGGCGGGCCACTGGGAGCTGAAACTGCCCAAGCTCAAGGTGGATGGCAAGCTCAACCAGTATCCGTTGGCCCTCAAGGGGGAGCTCAGCGGTAACGACAAGATGGAGTGGCAGATCCCGGCGCTCTCGCTGCAAAGTGGCCCCAACCAGTTGCAGGCCAAGGGCAGTATCAGCAGCGCCCAGTGGAAGCTCGATGCCAACCTGCAGGCTCCCCAGCTGGGGGGCATCTATCCTGGCCTGAAAGGGGATATCAAGGGACAGGTGAAAGTCAGTGGCAATCAGCAGACGCCAAAAATCGATGCGGATCTGGCCTCCGACCGGCTCTACTATGCCGGCACCGACCTGAAGGGTATTAGCCTCAAGGGCAATGTGGCGATCGGTGCCAAACCGGCCGGTGAGCTCGCGTTGTTGGTGGCGCAGCTGAAACAGGGGGATACCAAGCTCAGCCAGCTGGCCTTGAACCTCAGCGGCGATATCAGTCAGCATCTGTTGACCCTGACCATGAAGGGTGACCCTGTTGCCGCCAACCTCAAACTGGGTGGCGGTGTGCGGGGGGATCACTGGCGCGGGGCGCTCTCCGAGTTGCGGCTGAAAACCCCGCTGCGCCGTTGGGACTTGAGCTCCCCCTGGGCACTGGATCTCGATCTGCCGCGTCAGCGGCTGGCGATGGGGGATCTCTGCCTCGGCTCCCAGGGGGCCAGCCTCTGCGTCAAGGGGAGTCAGGTCTCCGCTGCCCAGGGCACTCTGGAGTTTGCCCTGAGCGAGTTTGATCTCAAGCGGCTGCGCCCCTGGTTGCCGGACAACTTCCGCTGGCAGGCGATGCTCTCGGCCGATGGCCGCGCCAGCTGGCGTGGCAATCAGCCAACCCTGCATGCGGTGGTGCGCACCACGCCGGGTACCTTTGTGGCCGATGGCCTCAAGACCGACTATCAGCAGCTGGCGCTGGCTCTTGATTTCGAGCGGCAGCAGGCGGCGATCCGCCTCGATTTTGCCTCCAAGCAGATCGGCAATATCGATACCGATCTGCTGATCAGGGAGCCCGCCGGTCGCGGTCTGCTCGGTGGTCAGCTCAAGTTTGACGATCTCAAGCTCAATACCTTTGCGCCGCTCATCCCTGAGGTGCGCTCCCTGCAAGGGATCATCTCCGCCGATGCCCGCTTCGACGGCACCCTGGCGGCGCCCCTGCTGTTTGGCCAGCTCAATCTGAGCGATGGCGAGGTACAGACCCACTCCGACATGGTGACCCTGACTAAGCTGGTGACCCGACTCAAGATCGAAGGCAACCGGGCCGAGCTGGATGGTTCCATGCTGGTTGGCAAGGGGCCGCTGGCACTGGGGGGCTGGCTCAGCTGGGCCAAGATGCCGGTCAGCGGCAGCCTCACCATTCAGGGCAAGGATCTGGAGGCGCAATATCCGGGCATGGGCCGGGTCAGAGTCTCGCCCGATATCGCGGTGTCGCTGGGGGAGGAGACCCGGATTACCGGTCAGGTGGATATTCCCTGGGCGCGCATTCTGGTCAAGAGCCTGCCGGATTCGGCGGTGGCGGTCTCCGACGATGTGACTGTGGTCTATGACGATCTGCCCCCGGCCCCCAAGCAGGCAAGTCTGCCGCTGGCGATGAAGGTGGCGATCCGCCTTGGCAACGATGTGAAACTTGATGCCATGGGACTGAAGACCGATGTCTCTGGCGGTCTCAATATCCGTCAGGATCCCGAGAAACCGCTGGCAGGCAACGGCCAGCTGGTGCTGACCAACGGCCGCTTCAAGGCCTATGGTCAGAACCTCATCATCAAGGAGGGGCGGATCCTCTTCTCCGGTCCGCTGGATCGGCCGTTCCTCAACATCGAAGCCAACCGGGATCCCGATACCATCGAGGGTCAGGTGACGGTCGGGGTGCGGGTGACAGGCCCTGCCAGCAAGCCTGAGATCACTGTCTACTCCGAGCCGCAGATGGCGCAGTCGGAACAGCTCTCCTATCTGCTGCGTGGCAAAGGGTTGCAGACTGGCGGTGAGGATGGCGGTTTCAACGGCCTGCTGGTGGCCGGCGCGGTGAGTCAGGCCAACGGCGTGGTGTCGAGCATCGGCGAGTCGCTGGGGATGAGCGATGTCTCCCTCGATACCGCGGGCAGTGGCGACAACACCCAGGTGACTCTGTCGGCCTATCTGCTGCCGGGCTTGCAGTTCCAGTACGGGGTCGGGGTTTTCAGCCCCATCGCCGAATTCAAGCTGCGCTATGAGGTATTGCCACGGCTCTATCTGCAAGCGATGAGCGGGGTGGCTCAGGCGGTCGATATCTTCTATCGCTTTACCCTGTAACGCGACACCGAATGACAGTGCAGAGATGAGAGTAAAACGGGAGGCGCAGGCCTCCCGTTTTTTTATTGCGCGATCGGCAGTAGGCACCGGCGATAAGGGAGTGCAGAGGAATAACGGATTTGGCAGACCAGAAATGCGAAAACCCGGCGCCAAGCCGGGTTTTCTGAATGATGGTGGAGGGAGAAGGATTCGAACCTTCGAAGGCAGAGCCGTCAGATTTACAGTCTGATCCCTTTGGCCACTCGGGAACCCCTCCACGGGGTATTGCTTTCAAATTGTCGCACTTGAAATGGTGGAGGGAGAAGGATTCGAACCTTCGAAGGCAGAGCCGTCAGATTTACAGTCTGATCCCTTTGGCCGCTCGGGAACCCCTCCACAAGTGCGAGGCGCATACTAACAGATCTTCCGGTTTTGTGAACCCCCAAGCAGGATTTTTCCATTAAACGAATTGGATTTGTGGCCGATAACCAGTGAAATCGCCATTTTCGAGAGTTATCTCATGCTGCCCAGTTCAATCCGTAATCACCTGCTCGTTGATGAGGGCCAGTTGGGGCAGCGCCTCAACCGTGACCTGCAGCATGGGGATCGGGCGGATTTCCGGTTGCATCTGGCCCTGCTGACCGACGCGGTGGAGGAGCAGCCCTGGTTTGATGCCAAACCGGCGGCCACTCCCCAGAGCCGTGACTGGCGTCTGCACTTTGCGCTGAGACCGGCAGAGGTGCTGGTGGCTGAAGGGGCTGGGAGTGACTGCAGTGCCATCAATGAGCGGCTGCAGCAGGGGGGAAGCATGGTGGATGTGCGGCTCTGGCTGGCGCTGCAAACACCGCCGCTGGCGGTCAAACAGCCGCTGCTGGATGAGGCTGTCTACGACAACCTGTCACCGCTGGCGCGGGAGCGGTTGCAAGGAAAGCTGGCCGATATGCCACGCCAGGAGGATCCGCTGGTATTGCTGCCGATCCTCGATCGTTTGCAAGAGGGGGTGGATACCCGGTTGCACTGGCTCAGTTGATGGTGCCTGTTCACTGGTGTAACGCGATGCTTGTCGGCAAATCACAGGCAACAAAAAGGCGGGTGACCCCGCCTTTATGCTCTTTAGAATTTTAGCCTTGCGGCATGCTATCAAGCGTCAGCTTCATCCGGTTGCGGCTGCTCTTTGAGCGCGGCATTGGCACGACGGGCAATCGGCTTTTCGGTGTGACGGTTGAGTTGGCGCTCCAGTTTTTGCCCCAGTTCGTTGATGGCGGCGTAGAGATCCTCATGCTCTGCCTGGGCAAACAGTTTGCCGTTGGGGATGCCAGCACTGGCTTCGACAGTGAACATCAGACGCTCTTTGGAAACAATCACATGGGGTGTGATGAGAGGCACCTGAAGACGTTCGAGCTTTTCAAAACGGGATTCGATGCGCTCGCGGATAGCCGGGGTGATGTCGATGATTTTGCTGGTAATTTCGATTTTCATATTGGCCCCCTTCGGGTCGTCTTGCTTGTGTCTTCACCTTCAGATTACTCATTGGTAAAGATTGAAATGTGATCTATGTCACATAACATTCCCTTGGCTATTCAGCAACTTATAAATTGTGATCTTTTCCGGTTTCGTGCCAAAAACAGCTTGAGCTCCATGAAACTGGCAGGCAGTATGACGGGAATAGGATCGTTTCTGTCCCTTCTTGGCAGCACTTCGTGTCGACCTCATGTCCGGTTTCCACTGCTTGATATCGCATGTTTGTACTCTTCCCTCGCAACCTCTGATCTGATGAGCGGATGCAGGGGGCGTTGCTATGCCTGATTGGACATCAAACGTGGTTGGTTGTTGTGTTGGAGTGGTAAATGAAGCAGCAGGCCACGCAAGTCATGTGGTTTTTCGATCGGCAACATGATCAGTGGAGTCTCTCTGATCAGGGGGCCTACCAGCAGTGGCAAGGGGAGGGCAATCATCCCTGGGCCGCTCGCCTGTTACCGGAAGATGAGGCAGGCTTTGCCGACTTTCTTGTCCGGCTTCATGAATCACATCTGCCTGAACAGTTCATCGGTCATCTGAAAGATGATCAGGGGCAGCTCAACCATGTGCTCTGGAGCGGCCAGTTTGTGCCCACCCAGCAGATCTGCTGTGGCTGGCTGGCCCCTCTTGATACCGCCAACAGTGCAGTATCCTCTCTCAACCTCTCTTTGCCGTTGCTGCAAACCACCCTGCTCACCCAGTTGGCGCAGGCGCTCTCTGCCCGAACCGGGCTCGATTTCTTCAATACCCTGGTCAGCCAGCTGGCTCATATTCTCAAGGTGGATGCGGTCTGGGTGGGTGAGCTGTGCGGTGCCGACCGGGTCAAAGTGCTGGCCGCCGACGGGCTGGCGCAGAAGGACTACCCGCTGGCGGGCTCCCCCTGTCAGGAGCTCTACAAGCAAGGGGCCATCTGTTTCGAGGTGATCGACGAGTCGCAGGAGTATCAACCCTGGCTGGCGGCCGGGCAGACTTATTATGGTCAGCCGCTGTTTGATGCCAGAGGCCAACTTCTGGGCCATCTGGCGCTGCTCTATTCGGCCCCGGCAGATACCAGCAATCTCACCTCGGTGCTCAATACCTTCTCGGTACGGATGGTGGCCGAGCTGGAGCGTCTGCAATCCGATGCCCAGATGCGCCTCTCTGCCGTTGCATTCGAGACCCACGAAGGGATCATCATCACGGATCCGGGGTTCAAGATCCTGCGGGTCAACAACGCCTTCAGCCAGATCACCGGCTTCGACAGCCAGTCGGTGCTGGGCCTGCATCTGGAAGAGGATCTCTGGCCAAATCTGGGGGGGCTCGGTTACGAGCTCAATACCCTCAGCCGCTGGCAGGGGGAGACCCAGCGTCGCCATGTCGATGGTCACACCTATCCCCAGTGGGAGATAGTGACACCGGTGCAGGATGAAAAAGGGGTGATCAGCCACTTTGTCATCTGTTTTGAAGATATTTCCGAGCGCAAGGCGGCCGAGCGACGCATTCAGGATCTCGCCTATTACGACGAGCTGACCGGATTGCCCAATCGCCGTCAGCTCCACGAGACTCTGGTGCAGACCTTCAACGAGGCGACCCGCGATGGCTTGATTGGCGCGCTGCTCTTTATCGATCTCGATCACTTCAAGACCATCAACGACTCCCTCGGCCACGCCACCGGTGACTGGTTGCTCAAGGAGGTCGCCGCCCGTCTCAAACGGCTGGTGCGACAGGGGGATTGTCTGGCCCGTCTCGGCGGTGACGAGTTTGTGTTGCTGCTGCCATCGCTCTCGGCCAGCCCGCCCCAGGCGGAGATGCAGGCCGATATCATTGCCGAACGGCTCATCACCGAGATTGCCGCTCCATATACCTATGTGGGGCAAGTGCTGCACATCGGCGCCAGTGTCGGCATTACCCTGTTTCCGGATCGGGAGCAGGGTGTCGATGATCTGCTCAAGCAGGCAGATACCGCCATGTATCAGGCCAAGTCCGCTGGCCGCAAGACCCGTCGCTTCTTCGATGCCTCGATGCAGCAGCAGGCGGATCGCCGTCTGCTTATTCACAACGAACTGCGCAACGCTCTCAGCCAGCAAGAGCTGACCCTCTACTATCAGCCCCAGCATATGGTCGATGGCGGCGATATCATTGGTGTCGAGGCGCTCATTCGCTGGCAGCCGGCCGGTCGCTCGCTGGTCTCGCCAGCAGAATTTATCCCCATCGCCGAGGAGACCGATCTGATTGTCGATATCGGCAACTGGGTGCTGCACGAGGCGTGCGCCCAGTATGTGCTGTGGGAGGAGAACGGCATCCACATTCCGCAGATCTCGGTCAACGTCAGTGCCAAACAGTTCCATGCCACCGACTTTGTCGAGCGGATACACGATGTGTTGGCGCAAACCGGCATGGATCCGGCCTGCCTCAATCTGGAGATCACCGAATCCGTGGTGCTGGGCCACGCCGAGGACACCATCAGCAAGATGACCGAGCTCAAAGAGCTCGGCATCAGCTTTGCCATCGACGATTTTGGCGCCGGTTACTCCTCCCTGAGCTACCTCAAGCGGCTGCCTGCCGATGAGCTCAAGATCGACCGCTCCTTCATTCAGGACATCCCGAAAGATGGTGACAACATGGCCATCGTCGAGGCGGTGATCGCCATGGCGCGACATATGGGGTTCAACGTCACGGCGGAAGGGGTGGAGTCCCGTCAGCAACTGGAGTTTCTCAAGGCGCAGGGGTGCAGTTTCTATCAGGGCTATCTCGCCTCCAAGCCGCTGCCGGTGCCCTATCTGGAGAAATATGTACAGCGGCTGACCAGACCTGAGCAACTGCGTGAAATGCAGCTGAGCGAGGCAGAAAAATAGTCCCTGCTCCCCGCTGTAGCGCTGCCCAGCAACGGGTAGAATGAGAGGCAGTAGACCCACCGCCACCGGGCGGTGTATTGCCCTCAATGGAGATGTTCAGTGAAAGCTGTATGGGGAATTGTTTTGTCGGTGCTGTTCGTGCCGACCCTGATGGCGCAGACTGCCGACCAGACGCTCTACCGTCAGGCGTATGACGCCGTACGGGCCAATGATCAGGCCCGTTTCCAGCAAATTCGTGCCCGTTTGACCCATTACCCCCTGCTCCCTTACCTCGATTACTATCAGCTCGCCTTTCGTCCTGGGGCGGCGGATTACAACGATGTGACCCGTTTTATCCGCCAGCATGGGGATACCCCCCAGTCCAACCGGCTGGAGCGCAGTTATCTGACCTATCTGGCCCAGAGCCAGCAGTGGTCGCAGTTCCTGCGCTTCTATCCGGCCAAGCCGAGCTCCACCGACCTGCTCTGCATGCACTATCAGGCGCTCTATTACACCGGCAAGCCGAAAGAGGCGTTGCAGGGGGCGGGCAAGATCTGGATGAGCGGTCAATCCCGTCCCGATGCCTGCTCCCCGTTATTTCAGCTGTGGCAGGCATCCGGTCAGCGTACCCAGGAGAAGATCTGGCAGCGGATGACGCTGGCGTTCGAGGCGGAAAACCCCAATCTGATCCGCCACCTTGGCGCGACCCTGGGTAGCGGCTTGCAGAGCTATGGCGATCAGATGGTGACCCTGTTCGAGCAGCCAGCCAAGGCGATGAACCCGGCCTATTTCAGCAGCAACCCCTATTCCCGCAAGCTGCTCTCCCTCGGTTTGACCCGCTATGCCAATCAGGAGCCGGAGTCGGTGCTGCGCCAGCTTGCGCTGTTTCGCAGCCGTTTCGGCCTGACCCAGGCCGAGGTGAAACCGGTAGAGCGTGCCATTGCCCGCCGCCTGCTGCTGGATCGCTCCATTGCCCAGCGTAGCTGGGTCGACAGCACGGTGAAAAAGCTGGCGGATCCCGACATCACCGAGCTGCGGGCGCGACTGGCCATCTGGGAGCAGGATTGGCGTGGCCTCTCCGGCTGGGTGAAGATGATGCCGATGGCCCGTCAGAAAGAGGATCGCTGGCGCTACTGGATGGCGCGCTCCCTTGAGGTGCAGGGGCAGCAAAAACCGGCGCGGGATCTCTATCTGGAGACCGCCAACCTGCGCGGTTTCTACGGCTTTATGGCCGCCCAGCGCACCGGCGTGCCCTATCGCATCAAGAACCAGAGCGTCAAGCATGTACCGGACTGGCGCACGGCCAGCCAGCGCTGGCCCTTCCTGTTGCGGGTGCGCGAATTGCTCTCGATGAACGAGATTGCGGCGGCCCGCTCGGAGTGGATCCACAACATGGATCGCAATCCGGTGGCCCAGCGCATCGAGTTTGGTCATATCGCCCTCAATCAGGGGTGGCACGAGCTGGCCATTCTCGCCAGTATTC
This sequence comes from Aeromonas sp. 604176, assembly GCF_049170755.1. NCBI lineage: Bacteria > Pseudomonadati > Pseudomonadota > Gammaproteobacteria > Aeromonadales > Aeromonadaceae > Aeromonas > Aeromonas sp. 604176. Next base: position 18,386 of record NZ_JAAKNE010000027.1, on the reverse strand, counting down.
GCGCCGAGGCATGGGATGCCCTCGACCTGCGCTTCCCGCTGCCGCTCAAGCGCACCTTCTCCCAGATGGCGCAAGAGCGCACCATGAACACCAGTTTGCTCTATGCCATATCCCGTCAGGAGAGTGCCCTCTATCCGCTGGCCCAGTCGCCGGTGGGGGCGCGCGGTCTGATGCAGTTGATGCCAGCCACCGCCAAAGAGACCGCTGGCAAGCTGGGGGTGCCCTATCGCAACGAGCAGCAACTATTTGATCCGACGATGAATATTCGTCTGGGGAGCGCCTATCTCAAGCGTTTGCTGGATGTCTATGATGGCAACCGGATCCTGGCGGCGGCCGCCTACAACGCCGGGCCAGGACGGGTAAAACGCTGGCGAGAGCAGAGTGACAACAAGCCGATGGACGTGTGGGTCGAGAGCATTCCCTACAAGGAGACCCGCAACTACGTGCAAAACGTGTTGTCGTTCGATCTCATCTATCAGCACAAGCTGCAGCAGCCGCTGCGCTTCATGTCAGAGCGGGAGCTCAATCACGCCTATTGAGTCGGGGGCCGCCAGCCGGCCCCTGTTTTCAAATTTCCCTGCTGCCGGGTATCATCGGGTAAGGTTTTGTTACCAAAGGAAACATGCCTGGTGACCTGGCTCCGGGAATTGCATCAGGCCGCAGGGTATACTCGGGCGTCGGCACCGACAGGTTCCCCCACAATAAAGGAATGGATAGTGGCAACGATTAAAGACGTTTCTCAGCTGGCAAATGTGTCTATCTCCACCGTGTCGCGGGTTATCAACAACACGGCACAGGTAGCACCGGAAAAGCGTGAGGCCGTACTGGCGGCCATGAAGGAACTGAATTTTCGACCCAACAGTTTTGCCCAGGCACTGGTCAGCAAGCGTTCCAACTGCATTGGCGTGCTGGTTGGCGACCTCTGCGGCGGCCCCTTCTTTGCCCAGATGATGCGTGGCATCGAAACCATGGTCGATCAGGCCAACAAGTTCACCATCGTCATGTCTGGCAACCACGATATCGCGCGCGAGCGTCATGCCATTCAGGCGCTGCTGCAGCGCCAGTGCGATGCGCTGATCCTCCACAGCAAGGCGCTCCCGGACGAGGAGCTGAGCGAGCTGGCGGCAGGCTCTACCCCCATCGTGTTCATCAACCGTCAGGTGCCGGGCTTTGAGGATCGCTGCGTCTGGCTCGATAACCAGGCGGGGATCACCACCGCGTGCCAGCACTTGTTGGATGCCGGTCATCGCAACATCGCCTTTATCACCTCCGATGATGAAGAGTTTGTAGATGGTCAGCAGCGGATGGCCGGTTACACCCAGACCCTGGCCAGAGCCGGGATCGCCTTTGATCCTGCACTCGTCAGCCGCGCCTTTGCCGACGAAAATGGCGGCTATGTGGCGATGAGTGAACTGCTGGCCCGTGGTGTCGAGTTCACGGCCGTGCTCGGTTTCAACGACGGCATGGTGGCGGGGGCGATCTCTTGCCTGCTGGAGCGGGGTTACAAGATCCCGCAGCAGGTGTCGGTGGTGGGGTTCGACGATATCCCCTACGCCCGCTACATCTATCCCAAGCTCACCACAGTGCGCTACCCCATCGAGGAGATGGGCAGCCGCGCTGCTGAACTGGCGCTGCGTCTGCTCGATCACAAGCCGGTGGACGGCCTGGCGCTCAAGTTTGAAGCCCAGCTGGTGGAGCGTGAGTCAGTCGCCTGACGTGCGTCAGACAGTGAACAACAAGGTGGCCCCATCGGGGCCACACTCTTTTCTGCGTTATCTCTCTAATCCGCCATTTATCCCGCCAGAGCGACCCGCTGCTGACGGCGCGCCTCAACCCCTTCTGCCACCATATCGAGCAGTTGCCTTGTCTGTTCCCAGCCGATGCAGCTATCGGTGATCGACTGGCCGTAGCACAGCGGTTTGCTGCCAATCTCCTGACGCCCTTCGCAAATAAAACTTTCCACCATGATGGCGGCGATGGCATGGCTACCTGCCCCCAGCTGGTTGGCAATGTCACGGGCAACCAGCAGCTGGCGGGCATGCTGCTTCTGGCTGTTGCCGTGGCTGCAATCGATCATCAGCCGGGGTGACAGATGATGCTGGCGCAGCAGCTCGCCAGCCTCTGCCACATGAAAGCTCTGATAGTTGGGCAGGCGGCCACCGCGCAGGATCAGGTGGCAGTCGGGGTTGCCATGGCTGCGCACCAGTGCCAGCTGGCCATCACCGGAAGGTTGGGTATAGAGGTGGGCCGCTCGGCTGGCGAGGATCGCCTCTACCGCGATCCGGATATTGCCGTCGGTACCGTTTTTAAAACCGATGGGGCAGGGAAGGGCCGAGGCCAGCTGGCGGTGGAGCTGGGATTCGGTGGTGCGAGCGCCAATGGCACCCCAGCTGATGAGATCCCCCAGATAGAGCATGCTGGTGAGATCGAGAAATTCGGTGGCACAGGCGAGCCCTTCCTGTCCAAGTGCCAACAGTAACTCCCGAGCCTGGGTTAGTCCCTTTTCCAGTCGATCGCTGCCATCGAGGTCGGGATCGAAGATAAATCCTTTCCAGCCGAGCGTCGTGCGCGGCTTTTCGAAATAGGTGCGCATTACCAGTTGCAGTTGCTCCCCGTATTGGCCCTGCAGTTCAGCGAGCCGGCCACCATAGTCGCGGGCGGCTGCCGGATCGTGAATGGAGCAGGGGCCGATCACCAGTAGCAGGCGATCATCCTCTCCCTGCAGAATATGGCGGGCTTGCTGGCGGCTGCGTGCGATCTGGCGAGCGAGCCGTGCCGGACAGGGTCTGGCCTTTAACATCTCGTCAGGGGTGGGCAGGGTGGCAAGGGGTGAAGCATTCAGAAGTGAGGTGAACATGAGCGATCCTGATGACAAATGGAAATCTGCATGCTCTTTGCTGTCCAGTGGGGATCTTCCCCTTATTCTCTTGGTTAACAGAGCGCGGGCATGGGCCCGCGCTCTGTTATATCGGCCTTGGCTACCTTAGAAGCGGGCTGAGCCGCTGACGTAGTAGCTGCGACCCGGTTCGACGTTCTGAAAGACTGTATCTTTCTCTTGCAGGCGAACGTCGGTCAGGTTGTTGATCCCCAGCCGCAGGTCAAAGTTCTCTGTGACCTTGAAGCCGGTGCCGAGATCAAAGGTCTGATAGCTGGGCAGCTTGTGCAGTACGACAACCTTGTTGACGGTCTGCTCGGCAAACTGGGTGCCGGTGTAGGTGGTGCCGACAAAGGCATTTACCCGCTCGGTGGCCTGCCAAGTGATCTTGGCGTTGGCCTTGTGCTCCGGCCGCTCGGGCAGAGCCTGACCCTGATCGCCTTCCGCCTTGAGGTAGGTGTAGTTGGCTCCAAGGTTGATATTGTCGGTCAGATCGAGCTTGCCGGTCAGCTCCAACCCCTTGGTGGTGGCTTTCTCCAGGTTGTACCAGGTGCGGTCAGTGGAGTTCGGCAGCTGTTTGAAGGTGAGCATGTCGTCGATGTCGGAGTAGAACAGGGTGGCGCTGGTTTCCCAGATCCCTTCTCCTGCGATGACACCCAGCTCGTAGTTGGTGCTGGTTTCCGGCTTGACCTTGTCACTGCCATAGATGCGGCAGCTGCCGCCGCAGCTCTCGATGCTGTAACCGTTGGAGTACTGGTGTGGTGCCGGTGCCTTGAAGGCCTGGCTGACACCGCCTTTCACTGTCACCACATCGTTCATCTCATAGACCAGATAGCCGCGCGGGGTGAAGTGGCTGCCGTAGATCTCGTGGTGATCGTAACGGCCGCCCAGCGTGAAGGTCAGGCTGTCGGTCAGGCCAATTTCATCCTGGGCGAACAGCGCCTCCTGAGAGTGACTCTCTTTGCCGCCGATATCCTTGTAGCTCACCGCATCCACCAGCTCCCGGTCCAGATATTCACCACCCAGGGTCAGGTAGTGGTTGGCCAGCGCCAGGTTGGTATAGCCCTTGAGGGTCAGGGTGTTCTCTTCCAGCTCCCGCTGCTGCGGGGCCGAGTAGCTGGTGTTGAAGTCGTCGATCTGGGAGGTCTCGTAGTTGGCCATGACGGTGGTGTCACCCCAGCTCCAGTTCCCCTTGTGAGTCAGGCCAAACAGGTTGCGATCATTCTGCTGCTGGCGGCTGTGAACCTTGTTGCCGGTCTTGCGGAAGATATCGAGAGGCCGCTCATCCTGGTTGTAGAGATAGTCAAACTCGAAGCGTTGCTGCTCATCCACCAGCCAGCTCAGGGTGGAGGCAAAGTTACGGGTCTGTTTGGCTTCGATGAGGGGGATGCCGTCGGCCGCTTCGGGCGGAGTCCAGGCTTGACGGTCATACACCTCGCCGTTCATCCGGATCAGCAGGTTGTCGGTCAGCGGGCCGGTAAAGCCCAGGTTGGTTCTGTGCTGATCGCCGCCATCCTTGCCTTCGATAGCCTTGAAGTCGGCATCGGCCGCCCCTTGCCAGGTTTTGCCCGGCTGCTTGGTGATGATGTTGATGACACCACCGATGGCATCGGAGCCGTAAAGTGCCGACATGGGGCCACGGATCACCTCGACCCGCTGGATCATTCCAAGGGGCACGGGAGTGTTGTCGAAGTTGCCGCCGCGCCACAGGGCATTGGAGGAGGAGAGGCGTTTGCCATCCACCAGTACCAGCGTGTATTTGCCGGACATGCCGCGAATGCCGATATCGCTGCGGCCATTGGTGTCAGCTTCAGCCTGAATGCCCACTTCGTGGCGCAGCAGGTCGGCAAGGTCATTGACCGGCGCGGCGGCGATCTGTTCTGCCGTGATGACAGAGATGGAGGCCGGTGCTGAGCGGGTATTGTGCGCCGTGGTGGTGACGGTGATCACCTCATCGGCTTGAGGGGCGTTGCTGGCGGCGATCGCTTGCTGGGTCAGCAGGGTGACGATGGTAGTGGCCAGCAGGCTGGGAGCAATAAAACGGGAGGTTGAGGATTTCATTATTTACATCTTCCACAATATATAAATGATAAGCGTTATCATTATCAAATTGAATTTGCTCCGATCGCAACTCTTTTTTATCGGCGAAGCTCAGTTTCGTTCGTCACCCTCTTTTGACTAAAAAAAAGTTAATGAAATTGATTCTCATTTGTATTGATCGTTTTTTCGCTCCTTGTTAGGATGCCGTTCACCCTGACATCTGGTGAGTCAAATGACTCACTTTAAGTCGTGTCAGGCAGTGATTCATTCCAAGGAGTAGCACCGTCATGTGTGACCATGCACTGGAAGGAGAGTGGCCCGCAGCAACTGCCGGGCTGGATAAAGCGTGCTGTTTTGCCAGCGGTGGCAGGGTTCTGGTCGCCTCCGGTATCCACGACAGTTTTACCGGCATCCCGCCGGAGAAGCTGCTCGCCCATCTGCGTCAGTTGCGCCAGCAGGGGATGGCCAATCCCATCGCCATCGGCGCCATTCCGTTTGATACCCAATCCCCCTGGCATCTGGTGATCCCGGCGCAATCGCAGTGGGTCGCAAGGGATGCGCTGTTGCCCGCCCGCTGTTGCCAGCTCCATGGCGAGGTGAGCGAAGTGACCGGCTCCGCCCACTATCAGGGGGCGGTGCGGGCAGCGTTGCAGCAGTTCAGCGAGGGGCAGCTCGAGAAAGTGGTGTTGTCGCGCGCCATTGATGTGCAGAGCGCAGAGCAGACCTCCCCCGCACACGCCTATGGCTCTCTGTTGGCCCAGAATCCGGGCGCCTATGTGTTCCAGATCCCGCTGCCGGATGGGGAGACCCTGCTTGGCGCCAGCCCCGAGCTGCTGGTATCGCGCAGCGAGATGGCGGTGGTGAGCAATCCGCTGGCGGGCTCCCGTCCGCGCCACGCGTTTTCCGATCAACAGGCGGCCAGTGTCGAACTGCTGGGGGCGCAGAAGGATCGCTATGAACATGCGCTGGTGGCCGATGCGGTCGCCACCGTCCTCGATCCCTTCTGCCGCGAGCTGGACGTCCCTCTGGAGCCGCAGGTGATCGCCACTCCTACCATGTGGCACCTCTCGACCCGCATCGCCGGGCGGCTCCATGAGCCCTCTCCCGTGCTGGCACTGGCGCTGGCGTTGCACCCGACACCGGCGGTGTGCGGCACGCCGCTCTCGGCAGCACGTCAGGCCATCGCCCGGCTTGAGGGGTACGATCGCCGCTTCTACTGTGGCGCCGTCGGCTGGATGGATGCCGATGGCAATGGCGAGTGGGTGGTCACCATCCGCTGTGGCGTGCTGGCTGGCAGGCAACTGCGGCTCTATGCCGGCGCCGGGGTTGTGGTGGGCTCTTCGCCGGAAGCGGAGTGGCAGGAGACCGCCGCCAAGCTTGGCACCATGTTGCGTGCCTTCGGCCTCGAAAGCCGGGAGCCGGAGGTAACCGCATGAAGCCGCTGGTGCCCTTTACCCCCTGGCCTGTCGAGCTGGCTGCCCACTACCGGGCACAAGGGTGGTGGTGCGGACAACCGCTCACCGCCCTGCTCGATGACTCCGCCGAACGTTATCCCGAGCGCACGGCCCTGATCTGTGGCGAACGCACCCTCAGTTATGGCCGGTTAAAGCGTGAGGTCGATGCACTGGCGGCGCGGCTGGCCGCGCGCGGGCTGGGCCACGGAGATACCGCGCTGGTGCAGTTGCCCAACTGCGCCGAGTTCTATATCTGCTGGTTTGCCCTGATCCGCTGCGGCGTAGTGGCGGTGCATGCCCTCTACAGCCATCAGCGGCGCGAGCTGGTGGCCTTTGCCCGCCAGATTGAGCCCGCCTTGCTGGTTCTCAGCCCCTCCCATCCCGGCTTTGCCGGTGAAGCGGGGAGCCTCGCGGCCCTTGATGAGCTGGTATCTCCTTCCTGCCAGACACAGCTGTTCGAGCAGGCTGAAGGGGGTGATCTTCAGTCTGGATTTGCATGGCGTCGGCCTGAATTGATGGCTAGTACTGATGGTTCTGTGCAGGTGGCTGCTGCGCCAACACCTGCACCGACTCCGGCCGATCAGGTCGCCTTTTTCCAGCTCTCCGGCGGCAGTACCGGCACCCCCAAACTGATCCCCCGCACCCACGATGACTATGGCTACAGCGTGCGCCAGAGCGTAGCGGTGTGCGGTTGGGATGAGCGGGTGATCTATCTCTGCGCTCTGCCAGCGCCCCACAACTTTCCCCTGAGCTCCCCCGGGGCACTCGGGGTGTTTTATGTCGGTGGCTGCGTGGTGCTGGCAAAGGATCCTTCCGCCGCAACCTGTCTGCCGCTGGTGCAGCGCCATCAGGTCAACTGGGCGGCACTGGTGCCACCGGCTCTGGCGCTCTGGCTGGAGGCGGCCAGCCACTATCCGCAGACCTCTCTGGAGTGTGTGCAGGTGGGCGGTGCGCGCCTCAGCCCGGCTCATGCCGAGGCGGTGGCGAGCCGCCTTGGTTGCCGTTTGCAGCAGGTGTTTGGCATGGCAGAGGGGCTGGTCAACTACACCCGCATCGAGGATGACCAGTGGCACATCGTCAATACCCAGGGCCGTCCGATGAGCCCGGGCGACGAGGTGGAGGTGCGAGACAGCGACGGGCACCCCTTGCCTGATGGCGAGTGCGGCGAGCTCTGGACGCGTGGCCCCTACACCTTTCGCGGTTACTTCAAGGCCGATGCCCACAATCAGCGTGCCTTCGACCGGGACGGTTTCTACTGCACCGGCGATCTGGTCTGCCGCTTGCCCGGCGGTCATCTGATAGTGGTGGGGCGCAACAAGGATCAGATCAACCGGGGTGGGGAGAAGATCGACGCCCTCGAGATTGAAGAGCTGTTGCTGACCCACCCGGAGGTGCGGCAGGCGGCGCTGGTCGCCATGCCTGATCCCATGCTCGGGGAGCGCAGCTGCGCCTTTTTGATGTGCCGCGAGCCCCTCAATCTGCCCCGCTTGCGCCGTTTCCTGCGCGAGCAGGGGGTGGCCGATTACAAACTGCCCGATCGCCTGGTGCTGGTGGAGCAACTGCCCCACACCCCGGTCGGCAAGATAGACAAACAGACGCTGCGCGAGCAGCTCGCCAAGGAGTGTGCATGACCATTCAATCCCTCGCAGCCTACCCGCTGCCTACCGATGAGGAGCTGCCAACCGGGCGGGTGAACTGGCCCTTCGAACCGGGCCGCGCCGCCTTGCTGGTCCACGATATGCAGCACTATTTCGTCGATTTCTACGGGCCGGACAATCCGCTGATCAATCAGGTCATCGACCATATCGCCACCCTGATCCGTCAGGCGCGAGCTCTTGGCATGCCGGTGGTCTATACCGCCCAGCCTGCCGAGCAGAGCCTGGCCGATCGGGCGCTACTTAACGACATGTGGGGGCCGGGACTGACCCGGGCGCCGGAGCGTCAGCCGATTGTTCCGGCGCTGGCACCCGAGCCGCAGGATACGGTGCTGACCAAGTGGCGCTACAGCGCTTTTTGTCGCTCACCGCTGGCGGAGCTGATGGCCGGATGGGGGCGGGATCAGCTGGTGATCTGTGGCATCTACGGTCATATCGGGGTAATGCAGACGGCGGTCGATGCCTTTATGCGTGATATCCGCCCCTTCCTGGTGGCTGATGCCATCGCCGACTTTTCCCGCGAGGATCATCTGCTGGCGCTCTCCTATGTCAGCCGCAATGCCGGTCGGGTGATCACCGTGGCCGAGGTGATGGCGGTCAGCAAACGCCCTCTGACCCGGGAGTCGCTGCGTGCTCAGGTGCTGGCGCGGCTGCCCGCCGAGATGCAGCAGGAGCAGCCCACCGAGGATGACAACCTGCTCGACTACGGTCTCGACTCGCTGGCTGTGATGGGGCTGGTGGAAGAGTGGCGTCAGCAGGGGCTGGTGGTGGAGCTGGCCGAGTTGGCCCGCACGCCGACCCTGGCTCACTGGTGGGCGCTCCTCTCCCGTCAGCTTCACGTCAGTCAGGCCACGGCTTATCAGGCCAACGAAGAGCACGTCAGCGAACCGGAGTGCACCCTATGAGCGAGTGGCAAGGCAGAACCGTCTGGGTGACCGGCGCAGCGCAGGGAATTGGCCATGCGGTGGCGGGCACCTTTGCCGAGGCAGGGGCCAGCGTGGTGGCGTTTGATCTGCAACTGGCCGAGGCACTGCCCGGCAACGTGAAGGGGGTGGTGATCGATGTGAGCGACAGCGAGGCCGTGGCCCGCTGCTGCGAACAGCTGTTCGACGAGGGACTGGGGCCCGATGTGCTGGTCAATGTCGCTGGCGTACTGGCGACCGGCAGGCTCGATGAGGTGGATGACGCCCTCTTGCAGCGCACCTTCGCCATCAACACTTTCGCCCCCTTCTACCTGATGCGGGCCCTGACCCCCTGGTTTCAGGGACGGCGCAGGGGCGCCATCGTCAATGTCTCCTCCAATGCCGGTCGGGTGCCACGAGTGGGGATGGGTATCTATGGCGCCTCCAAGGCGGCGCTGACCAGCCTCACCCAAACGGCGGGGTTGGAGCTTGCACCCTACGGCGTGCGCTGCAATCTGGTGTCACCGGGTTCGACCCGAACCCCGATGCTGTACGGCATGTGGCAGGAGGGGGAGGCGGCGCAGCAGGAAGGAGAGCTGCGCACCATCGCGGGCCTGCCCGGGCAGTTCAAGCTGGGGATCCCCCTTGGCAAACTTGGGACCCCCGACGAGGTGGCTGCCTGCGTGCTGTTTCTCGCCTCCGATGCCGCCAGCCATATCACCTTGCAGGATCTGGTGGTCGATGGCGGTGCCACCCTAGGGGTCTAGCCTGCACTCTGCCGATCTGGCAGGCGTGACACTCTCTTTATGGAGGAGGCCTGGCCTCCTCGCTTTTCAGCCATGCGGGCAGGGGCAAGTCACTGCTCGCTCGATGTTTGCGCAAGGACATTCCCATGGAACAGACAATGGCGATGCGCGCCACCCACCAGCGTGGTGATCACCCGTGCTGGCCGCTAACCACCGCTCAGGCGGGCATCTGGTTTGCCCAGCAAAAATATCCGCAGAGCCCCGCCTGCAATACCGGCGAGTACTGGCTGCTGGAGGGGGCGCTGGCTCCCCATCACTTCACCCGAGCGGTGCGTCAGACCATCGACGAGATCCCCGGTCTGCACTGCGCCTTTGTGGCCACTGCCGATGGCCCGCAGATGGTGGCCAACCCCGCCTGCTGGCAGCTGAGCGAGCGGGATCTGCGCAGCGAAGCCGACCCGCTCGCAGCCGCGCAGGCCGAGATGCGTGCGCAGTTGGCCGTCCCCTTCAATCTGGCCGGGGGGCCGCTGTTTGCCACCACCCTCTATCGCCTTGGCGAGGGGCGGTGGGCCTGGTTTATCGCCGTGCACCATATCGCCATCGACGGGTTTGGCCTGAGTTTGCTCTGCCAGCGGGTGGCGAGCTGGTATGAGGCGCTCTGCATGGGCGAGCAGCCTGCTCCCTGTCGTTATGCGACCCAGCAGGAGTTGTTGGCCGAGGAGGCGGCCTATCAGGACTCACCGCGTGCCGCGCGGGATCGCGATTTCTTCGTGCAGCAGCTGGCCGGGGTGGAGAACCCGGCGTCGCTCTCCCGCCGTCCGGCGCAAGGGCCGGGCCCCACATATCGTCTTGAACAACGGCTTGCTGGCCGCCAGTGGCAGGCATTGGTGGCGCGGGCGAGTCGTTCGGCCTGTCACCCCTACAGCCTGCTGCTGGCGGCGCTGGCCAGCTATGTGCAGCGGATGAGTGGCGCTGGCGAGGTGGTGCTGGGTATTCCGCTGATGGGGCGGCTGGGCTCAGCGGCGGCCGATACCCCCTGCATGAAAGTCAATGTGGTGCCCCTGCGCATCGAGCTGAGCGGCACCAGCCGGGTAGGGGAGTTGCTGGCACAGGTCGAGCGGCAATTTGCCGCCCTGCGCCGTCATCAGGGCTGCCGTCAGGAGTGGTTGCAACAGCGTCAGCCGGGCCAGCCGCTGTTTGGCCCTCAGGTCAATTTGATGCCCTTTGCCCGCACCCTCAGCGTTGGTGAAGGGCACAACCAGGTTCGTGGCGAGGTGCAGGTGCTGGCGGCGGGGCCGGTGGAGGAGTGCGCCTTCTACTTTGCCGAGGAGGCAGGCGCTATGACCCTGACCCTCGAAGCACATCAGGGGCGCTTCAGCCAACAGGAGAGCGAACGTCATCTGGCCCGACTGCTGGCCTATCTGGCCGCCTGGAGTGAGGCGGATGACGAGGTGGAGGCAGTGCGTTTGCCGCTGCTGCTGCCTTGCGAGCAGGCTGAGCTGGCGCGCTGGAACCAGACCGACTATCCGTTGCCGACCACCACCCTGAGCGCACTGCTGGCCGAGGGGCTGGCGGCGGCAGATCAGAGCGCCATCGCGCTGGAGTGTGGCGCCGAGCGCTGGAGTGTGGCCGAGCTGCGCCAGCGCACCCGCCAGCTGGCCAGCTATCTGGCGGGGAGGGGCGTGGGCCCCGGTTGCCGGGTGGCGGTGGTGATCCCGCGCGCTCCCGAGCTTATTCTCGCCCAGCAGGCCATCATGGCGGTGGGAGCCGTCTACGTGCCCGTTGATCTGGACTATCCGGCGGAGCGGATTGGCTACATTCTCGCCAGCAGCGATCCTGCGCTGGTGTTGACCAGCCATACGCTTCAGATGCCGCTCGATGTGGCGGCGCCACTTGTCTGCCTCGATGCCCCCGGTGTGGCAGAGCAACTGGCGACGATAGACGTGGCGGGGATAGCACCTTGTGATCTGCCAGCCCCCAAACCGGAAGATGCGGCCTACATCATCTACACTTCCGGCTCGACCGGTCGGCCCAAAGGGGTGGTGGTGAGCCATGGCGCCATCGTCAACCGGCTGCTCTGGATGCAGCACATGTATCCCATCGGCCCGGCGGATCGGGTGCTGCAAAAGACCCCGGCCGGTTTCGATGTCTCCATCTGGGAGTTTTTCTGGCCCTTTATGACCGGGGCGCGGCTGGTGCTCGCCAAACCGGGCGGCCACAAGGATCCCGCCTACCTTGCCGAACTGATTGAGCAGGCCGGGATCACCACCTTGCACTTTGTCCCCTCCATGCTGCAGATCTTTGTCACTCAGGCCGAGCCTGCGCGTTGCCGCGCCCTGCGGCAGGTCTTCTGCTCCGGCGAGGCGCTGCCCGCGGATCTGGTGCAGCGCTGGTATGGAACATTTTCAGCCCCCCTGCACAACCTCTATGGCCCGACCGAGGCGGCGGTGGATGTCACTTGGTATCCCTGCCGGGCAGACGAGGCTGTAACCAGCGTGCCCATCGGCTATCCGGTCTGGAATACCAGCATCCACATTCTCGACCCCTGGTTGCAACCGGTGCCCCCCGGTGTGGCGGGGGAGCTCTGGATCGGCGGCGTGCAGGTGGCGGATGGCTACTTTGGCCAGCCCGAGCTCACCGCCGAGCGCTTTATTGCCAACCCCTTCGGCGCGGGACGGCTCTATCGCAGCGGCGATCTGGCCGCCTGGCGCGAGGATGGCGCCATCGAGTATCTGGGGCGCCTCGATTTTCAGGTGAAGATCCGCGGCCAGCGCATTGAACTGGAGGAGATCGAACAGGTGCTGCTGCGCCATCCCCGGGTGGCGCAGGCGGTGGTGCTGGCCCCCGAATTTACCCCCGGCGATCGCCGTCTGGTGGCCTATGTGGTGGCCGCAGATAGCAGCGAGCTGACGCTGGCCGAGCTGGCACCTGCCCTTGGCGCTGCCTTGCCTGACTACATGGTGCCGGGGCTCCTGGTCACTCTGGCTGAGCTGCCGCTCACTCCCAATGGCAAGCTGGATCGCAAGGGGCTGCCACTGCCCGACATGGCGTCGGCGGTGGGTCAGTCACTGCCGAAAACCCTGCTGGAGGAGCGGCTCTGTCGCCTCTTCGCCGAGATACTGGGGCTGGTGCGGGTCGGCGCCGACGATAACTTCTTTGCCCTCGGCGGCCACTCCCTGCTGGCGGCTCAACTGGTGGTGCGCATTGAAGAGTCGACCGGACAGGCGTTCACTTTGGCCAGTCTGTTCGAAGCGCCGAGCCCCGCCCAGCTGGCGCGCCGTCTGGGCGGCGAGCGGGAGGCCATGCCCATGCTGTTGCCCCTGCGGGCGCATGATGCTCAATCGGGTACATCGTGCCCCACCCTCTTTTGCGTCCATCCCGCAGGGGGGCTCGGCTGGTGTTATGCGCCGCTGGTGCCCCATCTGCCGGCCGACATGGCGGTCTATGCCCTGCAGGCAAGGGCGCTCTGCCAGCCGGATGCCCCGCTGCCCGCCAGCTTCGACGAGCTGGCACTCGACTATGTGACCGAGCTGCGTCGTCAGCAGAGCGAGGGGCCCTACTGGCTGCTCGGCTGGTCACTCGGGGGCATGCTGGTGCACCGGATGGCCGCCATGTTGCAAGAGCAGGGACAAGAGGTGGCCATGGTGCTGCTGCTCGATGCCTACCCCTGTCAGCAGTGGCAGACCCAGCCGTTGCCCGACGAGCAGCGGATGCTCGATGCGTTGCTGCGGATGGGAGGCATTGCGGTTGCGGACGACGCGCTCGATTCCCTTACTCGCGCCGAGGTGGTGGCCCGACTGGGGGCGGAGGGGAGTGCGCTGGCCATGCTCGACGAGCAGGTGGTGAGCGCCATGATTGAGCTGGTGGGCCACAACAACCGGCTAATCCGTCAGCCGGTCGACTACTGCTACCACGGGGAGGTGATCTTTATCGAGGCGTCAGCCTCCCGCCAGCCCTGGCTGGATGGGCGCGGCTGGGAGTCGCTGACAAAAGGGGAGATCCGCTATGAGCGTTTCCCCTGCCTGCATCAGGAGATGGTGCATCCCGACTGGCTGGCAAAGATTGGCGCCCTTATTGGTGAGCGGGTCGATGGGGTGGGGCAGCAACCGCACATCCGGCAGAAGGAGGACGCATGACCCCGGTTGCCGCTATCAGGGAAGCTTTGTTGGCGGGCAAACTGGTGGGGCTGGGGGAGCCGCATTGGCACCCGGATTTTATCCGGCGCCAGCACGCCTGGCTCTGTGATCCGGCGCTCTGGGGAGTCATGACCGATCTGGTGCTGGAGTGCGGCAACCGCCGCCATCAGGGCTTGCTCGATGCCTGGCTGACGGGGCAGGAGAGCTGGCAGGGTGAGCCGCTCACGCTGGCGCGGCTCTATCCGGTCTGGCTCGACTCCTGCGCCTTTCCCGCCTGGATGGCCCCCGAGTTTCCGGCTCTCTTTTCCGCTCTGCGCCAGAGCAATCTGGTGCGCCCTGAACATGTGCGGCTACGGGTGCATCTCTGCGAGCCCTTATTCGAGTGGCAGGAGATGAGCCCGGAGCGGTGGCAGCAACACAACAGGGGGCGGGATCAGGCGCTGGCCGACTATCTTCTTGCACTTCCCCCGCGCGGCGTGGTGGTGCTGGCGGGGACGCGTCATCTGCTCAAAGTCGCTGGGGATCCCCACTTTGCGCAGCCGACGCTGGGCCAGTTGCTGGAGGCAGCACGGCCGGGTTGGCTACAGGTGCTTCACCCTTGGCCAACGGTTGATGGGAAGGGAGATGGGGAAGAGGAGCGGGTGTGCGAGTTGGCCGGGATCGCGACTGCCGACCTCTATCCTCACTGGCCGGCGCATCCGCCGCTGGAGACCCTCATCGATCGGTTGGTGCGGGTGGCTGACCGGGGACGGGAGATGCGAATTTGCCCCACCTTGCTGGCCGAGCCCTGGCGCAGCCACTTGCTGAACCGCGCTCACCTGCTGCCAGTTGGCATGGCCCGCCAGCTGCAACAGTGGCTGGCGTAACTGTTGGTTGGCGTAACCGCTGACTTGAGTAACAGAAGGGGGAGCAAGGCTCCCCTTTTCAATATTTGGCATCCTGTCTTCAGCGCTGCAAAGTTGCACCATTTACGGCATACCTTGCCACTCATCGCCGAAAATTCAGCTCCTTCGCTACTTTAAAGAAGTTTCTACTGGTCTTACCTGAGTAAATCTCTTTGCTTTTTATTTAACAAGGTATTTACATTTAGGTGTCACCAGCATCGGTGACGCTCACAACGGCAAGGAGCCAGTTATGACCCATGTCGACATCCCTTTCCTTCGTTACCTCGATGCGGAAGGGTGCCCGGTCGCCACCTTACCGACCTGGCTGGACAAGGCGATACTGCACACCTTCTACCGCAATATGGTGATGGTGCGCAGCTATGACAAAAAAGCGATTGCGCTGCAACGAACCGGCAAACTCGGTACTTTTCCCTCCCATCTCGGCGCAGAAGCCGTGGGGATTGGCATCGGTCTCGCCATGCAGCCGCAGGATGTCTACGTCCCCTACTATCGGGACATGCCCACCCTCTATGTGCGGGGCGTGCCGATGGAGAAGAACCTGCAATATTGGGGCGGTGACGAGCGGGGCAGTTATTTTCTCAAACCCGATGGGACTCCCTCTGAAGATCTCCCCATCTGCGTTCCCATCGCCACCCAGATCACCCACGCTTGCGGTATTGCCTCTGCCTTCAAACTGCGTAATCAACCGCGCGTCGCCGTAGTCACTATCGGCGATGGCGGCACCTCCAAGGGGGATTTTCTGGAGGGGCTCAACTGCGCCGGTGTCTGGCACCTGCCGATGGTCATCATTGTCAACAACAACCAGTGGGCCATCTCGGTGCCGCGCAAGCTGCAATCGAGCGCTCCTACGCTGGCCCAAAAGGGGATTGGTGCAGGGGTGCGCAGCCTGCAGGTGGATGGCAACGATGTGGTGGCGGTCTACGATGCCGCGCGCGGTGCCGTCGAACGGGCCCGCAGCGGCAAGGGGCCGACCCTGATAGAAGCGGTCAGTTATCGCCTCGGCGATCACACCACGGCCGACGATGCCACTCGCTATCGCGATGGGGCCGAGGTCGAGGCCGCCTGGGCGAAAGAGCCGGTCAAGCGGCTGCGCCAGTTTATGCACAGCCAGGGGTGGTGGGATGAAGAGCAGGAGCAGAGCCTGCTGGTGGAAGCTACCCGAGAGGTCGAACAGGCGGTCGCCCGTTATGAGGCGATGGCGCCCCAGCCACCGGAGGCGATGCTCGATTATCACTACGCCAGCCTGCCCGACGAACTCTTGCCCCAGCGCGAGCGAGTGATTGCCAAGGGGATGAAGCAGGAGGTGGGCCATGAGTGAGATCAGTTTGCTGGAAGCGGTCAACATGGCCCTTCACTACGAGATGGAGCACGACCCGGATGTGGTGGTACTGGGTGAGGATGTGGGGGTCAACGGCGGGGTGTTTCGCGCCACCGTGGGCCTGCGCGACAAGTTCGGTTTCAAGCGGGTGATCGACACGCCGCTGGCCGAGGGGCTGATCGCCGGGGTGGCGGTCGGCATGGCCACCCAGGGGCTCAAGCCGGTGGCTGAGTTCCAGTTTCAGGGCTTCATCTTCCCCGGGATGGAGCAGATCATCTGTCAGGCGGCGCGGATGCGAAACCGCACCCGTGGCCGCCTCTCCTGTCCCCTCGTCTATCGCTCCCCGTATGGCGCGGGCATTCATTCGCCTGAACATCACAGCGAGAGCGTCGAGGCGCTGTTTGCTCATATTCCGGGGCTACGGGTGGTGATCCCCTCCAGCCCGAGGCGCGCTTATGGTTTGCTGCTCTCGGCCATACGCGATCCGGATCCCGTGATGTTTTTCGAACCGGATCGCATCTATCGCTCGATGAAATCCGAGGTGGTGGATGACGGTGTCGGCTTGCCGCTGGATGTCTGCTTCACCCTGCGCCCGGGCCGGGATATCACGATAGTGGCCTGGGGGGCCTGCATTCAGGAGGTGATGCGGGCGGCGAACCTGCTGGCCGAGCAGGATATCCAGTGCGAGGTGCTGGATCTGGCCACCATCAAGCCGCTGGATATGGAGACCATCCTCACCTCGGTGCGCAAGACCGGTCGCTTGCTGGTGGTACACGAGGCGTGTGGCAGCTTCGGGGTCGGAGCCGAAATCGTGGCGCGGGTGACCGAGCAGGCACTTCCCAGCCTCAAGGCGCCACCCAAGCGGCTGACCGGCGTGGATGCCGCCGTCCCCTACTATCGCAACGAGGCGTATTACCTCATCACCGAGCAGGATATCGCCGATGCCGCTCACCAGCTGATGGAGAACCAGTGGCTATGAAATTTTTCAAATTACCGGATCTGGGTGAAGGGTTGGCCGAAGCCGAGATCGTCGAGTGGAAGGTGAGTGCCGGTGATACCGTTGCGGTCGATCAGGTGCTGTTGTCGGTGGAAACGGCCAAGGCGCTGGTGGATGTACCCTCTCCGGTAGCCGGGGTGATTGCCCGTCTCTGCGGCGCCGAGGGGGATATCCTCCATATCGGTGCACCGCTGGTGGAGTTCGAGGGGGGCGAAGATGATGGCACCGTGGTGGGCAAGGTGAGCGCCCATCAGCAACATATCGAGGATCACTTCGTGGTGGGGGCCATTGCCCCGGGGGGATCGCTGGTGCAAGCCATGCCTGCCGTGCGCCTGCTGGCACAAAAACTGGGTCTGGATATCGAGCGGATCAAGGGGAGTGGCAGCGGCGGCATGGTGACCGAGCTGGATGTGCAGCAGGCATTCGAGGCCCAGCAGAGCAGTGGCAACGAATTCCTCAAAGGGTCGCGGCGGGCCATGGCCAAGGCGATGGAGCTCTCTCATCAGACTGTGGTGCCGGTCAGCATCACCGACGAGGTGGATTTGCGTCACTGGCGGCCTGATGAGGATGTGACGGTGCGCCTTATCAAGGCCATTGGCGTGGCGTGCCGCGCCGAGCCCTCGATGAATGCCTGGTTTGATGGCGACACCCTGTCACGGCGGCTGTTCAAAGAGGTCAATGTGGCCATCGCGGTGGATTCAAAGCATGGCCTCTATGTGCCGGTGATGGAGAACGTGGCCGAGCGGGAGGGGGCAGATATCCGGCAAGGGCTGGATCGGATGATCGCCGATGTGAAGGCGCGCGCCGTGCCCCGCGAGATGTTGCAGGGGGCGACCATTACGCTCACCAACTTCGGTGCCATCGCAGGCCGTTATGCCAGCCCCATCGTCACGCCGCCGCAGGTGGCCATCATAGGGGCAGGCAAACTGTTCGAAAAAGTGGTGTTCATCCATGGGGAAGCGCGTCCCGTCAGGGCATTGCCGCTGTCGATGACATTTGACCACAGAGCCTGCACTGGCGGGGAGGCGGCTCGTTTTCTCAGAGCGCTGGTCGAAGCGTTGGAAGCAGCCACCTTATAAGGGGTTGTGCCCTGTCATTGGCAGGGCACAAATTTGTTTGCGTAATCTACAAAGCCACGTATAATCCAAACCAGCTTGAAAGGGCGATAGTTATGTCAATGAATACGATGTTTCACATCTTGTCCTGTTGTTCATAAGTTAATCCCGTTTTTTGAGCTTTACCCGCTGAAAAGCATAAGTAATTATTTTGAATACAGGTTTAAAAGATATGTCTAACATGATCACCGGTACCGTTAAGTTTTTCAACGAAACCAAAGGTTTTGGCTTCATCCAGCAAGA
>NZ_JAAKNE010000026.1:0-43890 GCF_049170755.1 Aeromonas sp. 604176 | reverse complement strand
AAAGATATGTCTAACATGATCACCGGTACCGTTAAGTTTTTCAACGAAACCAAAGGTTTTGGCTTCATCCAGCAAGAAAACGGCCCGGACGTTTTCGTTCACTTCAGCGCCATTCAAGGTAACGGTTTCCGTACCCTGGCTGAAGGTCAGCGCGTACAGTTCTCTGTGACCCAAGGTCAGAAAGGCCCGCAGGCTGAGAACGTAACCGCTCTGTAATTCTTACAGAATTTAAGAAAGCCGTGGTACCTCTGGTGCCACGGCTTTTTGTTTATCTGGCTTCTGCTACTGACTCCCATGTGCTGAATCATGTTGCTATCGCTCCTGCTTGCTGCCACCTTGACTCCGACGTCCGATGCGCCGGTACCGGTTCAATCCGCGATGGAAGCGCAGGTGATCTGCCAGCAATTTGTCCAGGTCCGAATAGGCGCTGCGCTGCAACCTGATGAGGTGAATGCGCGACTGGTGCCTGAAAGGGAGGGGGAGTGGCTGGTGGATGGCAAAGTAAAAGGACCCGAAGGTCCTTTGCTGTTTGCCTGTCATCTTCACCAAGGGGAGCGCTGGGAGCTACTCAACTTTTCGCTCTGGGCACCACAGCCGGTCAAAGCGGTTTGAGTGCGACCAACAGATGTTGCAGGTGTTCAACCATGGTCATGCCAAACGGGGTGAGATAGCCGCCATCTTCTGCGCTGATGAGCCCCTGTTGATGCAGACGGGCTGCCGCCTGGCACAACTCTTCAGACATATCGCTGCGTAATTTAATCCCCAGGCTCATGTTGGCCGGATCAAAGCATGCCAGTATTTTCAAATCGTTCACGAATTCGTTAGAAACCTGGTCGATCCCAATCATGGATTTACTCCTTACGCTAAAGATGTATGCAAACTAGCATCCCCGGATCCACTTTAGTGGGCGCTGGCTCAAATTATTGATCTTTGGCTGGATGCTGCGTTTCAAATGCTGTTTTTTTCGGCGTAATCAGATGGTTGGCTGACAGCTTCGTCAAGGGCCGAGCCGGACCAAACGTGGTAGGATAGGGCACTTCTTTATATCGGACGGTCTATTGGTGGCTGTTCGCCCTGTTCAAGGTATCGCTCATGGTCAAGATCACTCTGGTATCCCTGCTGCATTCACTTTGTACCCGCTTTCCGGTTTACCCCGCTGCTTCGTTGACGTCCCTGTTGGATGCCCATCAGGGCGAGGTATGGTTACCTGCACGCAAGGGGGCCGACATTGCGCTGTTACGCAAGCATGCCAAGGGGGCTCATGAGCTGGCGTCACTCGATGCGGGCTGGTGTGATTTTGCCGCCAGCGACAGCGGTGATTCACCCGAGCTGGATGCACTGGCCAACTACGACAGCGAGATGATGGATAACCTGCTGATGTACTGGCACACCGCCGCCAAGATCAACAGCCCGATCACCGATAACCTGTTCGAGTTGCGCCGCGAAGTGGTGGATGAGGCCCACGGTGCCAAACTCGCTGCCGCCTGGGAGCAACAGCAACAGCTGCGTTTTGAGCAGCTGATGGCGATGGCGGCCAATGGCCAGGATCTGCTCTGCTTTGTCGAGGTGGAGTCCGCCTACTGGCTGCGGCAAAAGCTGAGCGAGCAGCCTGATGTGGAGCTGATCACCCCTGCGTTGTAAAAGGGGCGATATGATGGCTGGCGGTCTCGCTATCGAGGAGGCTGCTCTATCCTTATTTGCGTCATTGTCCTCCCCATCCGGTGCCAAGGGGCTGCAAGCTGGACAAGCTGACGACAAGATGTGAACATGGCGCCCTTTATCGAGAGAGAGACTTGGCCAATGAGCTATGAACTGAGCGACACCGAGCGCAATGCCGCGCTGCAACTGAACGCTGATTACCGTTACGATCACTTCATCAGCAAGCTGGTCGAGCATGAAGAGCTGTTCGTCCTGACTGACGAGCATGGCGTCATGATGCTGACCACCGACGATGAAGATTGCATCCCGGTATGGCCGCACCCGGAGTACGCCAAGGCGTGGGCCGAAGGTGAGTGGGCCGATTGCAAGCCGCAGTCTATCACCCTCAAGGTATGGCTGGAGCGCTGGGTTGACGGTATGGAGCAGGACGAGCTGTGTGTTGCCGTGTTCCCGACCCCGGATCAGGAAGGGATCGTGCTGGAGCCGGCCGACGTGGCTGACGCCATTGCCGAGAAGCAGGCCAAACGCGGCTGATCACCGCTCGATTCGCAACACCGGTTGCCAACAAAGCCCCCGCTATCTGGCGGGGTCTTTGTTTTTGGTCAGTTTGCCAAACGAGTTGTCGCTATCAGGGCTGGCGATAGGTGGTGTCGATGATGGGCTCGGCCGGGAAGGTCTTGCCGCTCTTGATGGCTGCCTTGGTCTCGGTTTTTAGCTCTTCATCGATCCACAGCAGACCGCCATAGCTGTAACCGCTGTTGTCGCCACCGAGGGGCCAGTAGAGCTGCTCGCTCTTGGGCGTTGCAGGTACTTTTGGCAGTTTTATCCAGCGCCAGGCGCCTTCCCGGGTGTAGGGCACCTGATAGGCGGGGACGAAGCTTGCCAGCTCATAGAGCCGCTGCTGGATCTGCCGTGACAGGGCCGCCTTTTTGGCAAAGTCGAACTCCTTGTCATACTGCTCCACCAAGGCTGTGATGGCGTCGTCATCGATGTTCATGATGTTGTTGGTCTGGGGCTTGTTGGCGTTGACCTTGTGGAAGAACTCCCAATAGGCGGGATAGCGGCTACCCGCCCAGGCCATCCAGGCGCTCTGGTGCTTTTTCTCCAGCATCGATTTGAAACCGGCCGATGCATCCATCAGGTTGAGCTCCAGATTAAGCCCCGCCTTTTTGGCCTCTTCCCGCAGCAGTGTGAGCCGCTGGGCGTGCTCTGCGGTGGTGTAGGTGATGGCGAGGGTCAGTGACTGCCCCTTGTCGTTTTGCAAAATCCCCTGCGGCCCCACTTTGTTAAAGCCTGCCTTGGAAAAGTATTCCCGTGCCAGTTTGGGAGCGAACGGACGGGCCTTGATCTCGCTGTTGGTAAACTCCCCCTGACCTGAGCCATAGCTGTTGAGGCGTTGGTAATCCCCCCGCAGCAGGGTAGCGAGCATTCTGTCGAAATTGAGGGCATGCTGGATGCCGAGGCGAACATCGAGATTGCGTAGCAGCGGATCGGCGGTGTTGAGATAGAGCCCCATCGGCGGTTGCGGGGTCTGGTTGTAGAACCAGCGCCGCTCGATATACCCCTTCTCGAACTCGGCGGTGTTGGTCTTGTCGTGCCACCAGTTGGGGATCACCAGCGGGAAGCTGTCGAGATCGCCGCGCAGGAAGTGCTGCCAGGCGATGTTCAGATCCCTGAGCACCTTGATCTCGATCCGCGCAGGATTGAAGCGATGCTGGAAGTAGCGCTCGTCATCCCCCCACCAGTTTTCAATCCGCTTGAAGGTGACCGATTTGCCCTTTTTCACCTGATCGATCTGATAGGGACCGGTGACCGGCAACACCTTCCAGTTGTACTCCTTGACCCAGTTGGCGGTGAGCTTGATGGCATGGCTCGGCTCCGGGCTGATGGGCAGCGATTCGAGCAGATCCTGGCGGCTCTTTTCGGTGCCGCTGGTGATAGCCAGGGTGTGATCATCAAACTTGGTGATGTCTGCTATCTGGGTGCTGTAGTAGTTGTTGTACCAGGGGTCGTTGATCTCCTTGCTGCGCATCATCTTGAGGGTAAAGAGCCAGTCATCGGCGGTGACCGGCTGGCCGTCTGACCAGCGCGCTTTGGGATTGATGCGAAAATAGAGGGTCTTGTTGTCGGCGCCGAAGGCCCACTCGTTTGCCAGCATTGGCATGGGGTTGCCGGTGACGGGATGAGTGCTCAGCAGTGGCAGGTTGGTTTCCCGCACGTAACCGGCAAAGCCGCCGTTGGAGTCGGGGCCATATTTGCGCAGGGTCAGGGGGAAGCTGGTCATAAAGGTGCGAAAGGTGCCGCCGCGTTTGGCGGCCGGATCGGCATAGAGAGGGTCCTGGTTGTTGCTCTCCCACTTCAAGTCGGCGGGCAGCGTGGCACTCCAGCCAAACGGGCTCCAGCACAGGGTCAGGGTGATGGCGGTGGCGCGAATGATAGGGGAGAGTCGGCGCTCCCCGGCTGTGCTGGTCGATGGCATGTCCTTGCTCTCCTGAAAATCTGCTTCCTGCAGATCACGCACTGGTGATGTCAGTCCCGATGGGGACTGGCTCATCATGAAAATTTTATCCTGTCAGGTCAATGAAATAGCGTGAATTAGCGGGTTGCCTAGGCCGCGACGCAGTGCAGGGTGATCCCCTTGGCCGCGATGGCGGCCCGCATGGGGGCGGGCAGGGCATCGTCGGTAACCAGCACGTTGATCTGGCCCGGCGCGCCAAGCTGGCTCGGGTGGATGGCGCCGAACTTGCTGCTGTCGGTGATGACCACATTGGTCATCCCCTTGGCCAGCACGCTGTTGACCACGTCGGCCCGCATCATGTCGCGGCCGGTGAAACCCATCTCGGGATGAAAACCGTCGACCCCAATAAAGGCCTTGGAGAAGTGCACCTGCTCGATGCAGAGGCGCGTGAGCGGCCCCACCACGCTCTCGCTCTGATGTTGGAACAGCCCGCCGAGCAGCACCACCTGAGCCGGGGTGTCTTTGAGCAGATGGGCGATATAGCTGCTGATGGTGATGATGGTGACCCGTTTGTGCAGGGCCAGATGGCGCGCCAGCATGGCGTTGGCGCTGCCCCCTTCGATAAAGACTGTTTCGCCATCTTCCACCAGCTGGGCGGCCCGCTCGGCGAGGCGCTCCTTGAGCAGGTAGTTGATGTTCATCCGGGCATCCGGGTCATCGGTCTCCAGCGCCATGGCCGAGCCGTGTACCCGTCTGAGCAGTCCCTGCTTCTCCAGCGCGGTGAGGTCGTTGCGCACCGTCACCTCAGACACGCCGGTATGTCGGGAGAGTTCACTCACGCTCATCTTGCGAGCCTGATGGACCAGAGTGAGGATCAGTTGGTGGCGTGGATTCATGGTGCGCTCACATGCAAGGTGGTGGATAGCGGCAAGCCACCCGTGGGGTGGCTTGCCAATCATATGACGTCACTGGCGCCATGGGTGCGCCCCGTCAGAGACTGTGCTCGGTGCGGGCGATGATATCATCTTGCGCATCCGGGGATAAGGCGGTGAAGAAGGCCGAATAGCCCGCCACCCGTACCACCAGATCCCGGTACTGATCCGGATTGGCCTTG
Source organism: Aeromonas sp. 604176 (assembly GCF_049170755.1). Lineage (NCBI taxonomy): Bacteria > Pseudomonadati > Pseudomonadota > Gammaproteobacteria > Aeromonadales > Aeromonadaceae > Aeromonas > Aeromonas sp. 604176. The sequence continues at coordinate 38,659 of NZ_JAAKNE010000026.1, read as the reverse complement.
GCCGCCAGCAGGGTCTCGCGCGAGACAATGTTGTACTGCACGTGCCACCCCTTGTGCACCTCGAAGAAGGTGCGCAGCAGGCTCATCAGCTTGGCCTTGTCCCGCTCGTTCTCAAGGCTCGCCGGACTCAGCTTCTGGTTGAGCAGCACCCCGCCGAGGATGGCCGCCGTGGGCAGCTTGCCGATGGAGTTGAACACTGCCGTCGGGCCGAGACGATCCGAACCCGACGAGGGGCTGGCCCCTTCCGCCAGCGGCGTGCGGGCATGGCGACCATCCGGGGTGGCCATGGTGGCGGCACCGAAGGGCACGTTGGCGGAGATGGAGGAGGTGCCCGCATAGTAGGTACCGCCGATGGGGCCACGGCCGAAGCGGGTGTTGTGCAGCTCCTTGAGCTCGTCGATGTAGCTCTGGTAGGCCTGCACCAGCAGCAGGTCAACCTCGTCCAGATCGTTGCCATATTTGGGGGCGGCATTGGTGAGGCGCTGGCGCAACTGCTCCCCTGCTAGCCCGGTAAAATCTTGTTCGAGTGCTTCGGCCAGCTCTTGCTGATCCACAATCCCCTGCTCGAACACCAGTTTCTTCAGGGCTGCCAGACTGTTGCCGAGGTTGGCAATTCCTACCTGCAGACCTGAGACCCAGTCATAGACGGCGCCCCCCTCCTTGATGGTTTTGCCGCGCTCGATGCAGTCATCCACCAAGGTGCTGCAGAGGATGTCGTGGGCTTGGGCCTCCAGCACGCTGTCGACCACGCAGTCGATCTCGATGGATTTGCGGGTGAAGTAGCGCACCTGCTCATCCCAGCGGGCCATCACCTCGTCAAAGTTACCAAAGCTCCCGTCTCGCAGCGACTGGGGCTGGGGCAGGAATACCTTGCCGGTGGTGGCATCGCAGCCGCCATCAAGGGAGGCCAGCAGGATGCGGGCGAAGTTGATAAAGCTCATGCCGGTGCAGCGATAGCCCCACTTGCCGGGTACGGCGGTCTCGATGCAACCGATGGCGGCGTAGTGGTGGGCATCCTCCACGCTTACTCCGAGCTTGATGAACTCGGGGATCACCACTTCGTCGTTGTTGAAGGCGGGCATGCCAAAGCCGCAGCGGATCACCTGAATGCAGGCGTCGAGGAAATCCTCGCTCATCCCGGCATGGTAGCGCACCGACAGGTTGGGCTGGGTGGATCGCAGCTGGCCGCAGGACTCCAGAATCGCGTAGGAGAGGCCGTTGACCGCATCATGGGCAGTGCCATCCCGCCAGTTCTGGCCGCCGATGGTGACGTTCTGATAGAGCGGGCTGCCGGCGGAGGCCTTGGAGTGGGTGCCGGAGCGGATCTTGTTCACCTCCAGCAACTTGAGCCAGCACCCTTGCAGCAGTTCGATGGCGCGTGTCCGAGGCAGGGATTCCGACAATTCCACCTCGCGGCGATACCAGGGGTAGAGGTATTGATCCATCCGGCCAAACGACACCGAATGGCCGTTGGATTCGATCTGCAGGATGAGCTGGATAAAGTAGCAGAGCTGCAGTGCCTGCCAGAAGGTTTCGGGTGGCTGGTGGGCGATGTGGGCGCAGTTGAGCGCGATGGTCTCAAGCTCGTTTCGGCGCTCGGGGCGAGATTCTTGTGCTGCCATATCATGGGCAAGTGCGGCGTAGCGCGCGATGTGATCGCTGACTGCCTCCAGGGTGATGGCGACGGCGTGCAGGAACTGCTCGCGCTGCAGATCGGCCCAATCCGCCAGATCCAGCCGACTGCGGCGCTCGGCCACCTTGGCCTTGAAGCCATCGAGACCCAGCGTGAGCAGCTCCTCATAGTTGACCGCGAGGTGGGCATCCCCCGAGGTCATGTTGCCCTCGGCCTTGATGATGCCGCTCTCCAGCAGTGCTTTCTGTTCGTCGGTAAAGAGGCCGAAGCAGCGATCCTGCACCGTCTGGCCGCGCCAGAAGGGGGTGAGGGCGTGGATGATCGCCTTGTCGGTTTCGCTGACTGCAAAACCGGCACCGGGACGGTCTGCCAGCTCGTCGATCTCCTTCTCAATCCAGCTCACCGTGTACTCAGGAAACAGCGGCGCCGCCCGTACCTGACTGGCCTGATTGCCGACGATCAGCTCGTCGTGCTTGATCCAGATGGTGCGCGCCTTGAGGTGATGAGCCAGCGCCAGCGCGCGGCGCACCGGCAGCGGCCGGGCGAGATGAGCCTGATAGGCCTCGGTGTAGTGGCGGGCACGCTCGGTGCAGACCGGTGGCTGAACGATGTGGATCAGGCTCTCTTTGTGGGCGCAGATCCGCGGGCTGAGGGTATTGAGGTCGAGCTGGGTCATGATCTTATCCTCTGGTCACAGGGGTCAGCCCCTGACGTTGGGCGTATGCGTGGGCAAAGCTGAGTAAATCGGGATCGTCGAGCGGTGTCTCTGGCGCCTGATAGGGCAGATCCAGCAGGGCATATTTGCCCATCCCCAGGGTGTGATAGGGGAGGAAATGGATCTCCTGCACCGTGCCGAGGCTGGCGGCGGTGTCGGTGATGGCGCAGATCGATGCGCGGTCGGCATTGAAGCCGGGAATGAGTGGCACCCGGATCTGCATGGGCACGCCGTGCTCGGCGAGGCGCTTGAGGTTTGCGATGGGCAGCTCAACCTTGCCGCGGGTCCAGTGGAAGAAACGTTCTTTATCCACGTGTTTGAGATCCGCCAGCACCAGATCCAATGAGGGGAGGCTTGGCTCAATCTGGTGCCAAGGCACATGGAGGCAGCTCTCGACCGCGGTGTGCAGCCCTTCGGCCTTGCAGCGGGCCAGCAGGGACGCGGCAAAGTCGGGCTGCATAAACGGCTCGCCACCGGAGAGGGTGACGCCACCGCCGCTGCGCTCGAAGAAGGGACGATCCCGCAAGATGGTGTCCATCAGGGTGTCCAGGCTCTCCTCCCGACCACACACCTGCAGCGCTTCGCTGGGGCAGAGGCCGCGCAGCCGTTCCATATCGTCGGCCTTGAGGGCAGAACGGCTGAGCTGGATGCCCTCGCTGTCACGCAAGATTGCCGGACAAGCCTGGCTGCAGAGCTGGCATCCCTCGATGCACTGGCGCCGGTCGAGTAGTATGTCCGGCTTGGGAGAGCGGCTCTCCGGGTTTTGACACCACAGACAGGCCAGCGAGCACCCCTTGAGAAACACCAGGGTGCGAATGCCGGGGCCATCGTGAGTTGAATATCGTTGCAGGTCGAAAATCATACCGCCTCCTTTTGTATTTGCATTCTATTTGCTTTCATTCGAAAGTTGATTTGATTTCGATCAAGCTGTTTGCAGATGTTTTATCGCTAGAATGGCGACATATTGAACATCCCGTTAAGGAGTTAGAGATGGAGCTGTATCTCGATACCGCCGATGTGGCGGCAGTGCGTCGCTGGTCACGGATCCTGCCGTTGGCCGGTGTCACCACCAATCCTTCCATTACCGCCGCCGGGGGATTGCCGCTGAGCGAGCTGCTGCCCGCCCTGCGCGACGTGCTGGGGCCCAAGGCGCGCCTGTTTGCCCAGGTGATGGCCAAAACCGAAACCGAGATGGTGCGCGAGGCATTTGCCTTGCGTGAACTGGACCCGGATCTGGTGATCAAAATCCCGGTATGCGCAGAGGGGCTGGCGGCCATCAAGAGCCTGACAGCCAACGGCGTGCCGACCCTGGGCACCGCGGTCTATACCCCGCTGCAGGGCTGGCTGGCGGCGGTGGCGGGGGCGGAATATGTCGCGCCCTACGTTAACCGGCTGGATGCCCAGGGGGGCGATGGCATTGCCACCGTGCAGGAGTTGCAACAGCTGCTTGCGCTGCACGCACCGAACAGCAAGGTGCTGGCGGCGTCATTCCGTACCCCGCGCCAAGCGCTCGACTGCCTGCTGGCGGGTTGCCAATCGATCACCTTGCCGCTCGATGTGGCGGAGCAGCTGCTGAACGTGCCGGCGGTGGATGCGGCACTGGTGAAGTTCGATCAGGATTGGCAGCGCGCTTTCGGTCGCTGATCCCGGTGGCAAGCTGATTGCCGTGATTGAGAGGGGGAGGGTGAAGAAGCGCGGGTGATGGGGATTGACCGACTAGACTGGAAAGAGGTAGCCACGTTCGCTGGCCGCCCTGCAGTCTACCGGAGGTATCCCATGAGCGACCATCTGCTGCTCCCCCATGGTGAAGATTTGCGTCGTGCGGTGCTTTGGCTCAGCGAGCATCATCAGCACGATATCGCCGCCATTGAAGAGGCCAGCCTGCGTTTTGATCTCTCGCCGCTGGATGAGGAGTTTCTGATCCGGCACTGGCTCGACAGCCAGCGCCAATCATGAAGATCCGAGGTGAGGGATTAGAAGAAGTTGGCGAGGTTGATGCCAAATTCTTTGGGGTCGACCGTGTTTTCGATGCTCTCCTGCACCCCTGACTTGGCCAGATCCAGCCACTGTACCTCGAGGTAGTGACGCTGGGTGGCGTGATAGATCACCTTGACCACTGGCTTGAGCGGCTGCTGCTCGTTGCGCTGCATCACGATAGCCAGGCGCTGGTTTGAGAGCTGTACCAGCGTTCCCACCGGATAGACTCCCATGCACTTGATGAACTTGGTGACCAGTTCGGCATCAAAGTGCTGATTGATCCCCTTGAGCAGAATGCGGAAGGCCTGGGTCGGCTGCATACCTGCTTTGTAGACCCGATCCGCGGTGATGGCATCATAGACATCGACGATGCCGCTCATCCGGGTATAGAGGGAGAGCTGCTCCCCCTTGAGTCGCTGCGGGTAGCCGGAGCCATCGAGCCGCTCGTGGTGGTTGGCGGCTACCTCCAGCATGGTAGGGGTGATGCCCGGGGTATTGCTGAGGATCTCGTAACTGTGCACCACATGCTGACGCATGATGGTGAACTCCTCATCGGTCAGCTTGCCCGGTTTGTGGAGCACCTCGTCCGGGGTCATGATCTTGCCCACGTCGTGCAGCAGGCCACCCAGGGTCAGCTCCTTGAGCACGCTGCGCTCCAGTCCCAGATAGCGACCGAAGTTGGCCAGCAGAATGGCCACATTCATGGAGTGCTCCATCAGGTAGGCATCCTTGGCGCGAATACGAGCCAGACAGAGCATGGCATCGCCGTGGGTGAACATGGTATCGACCATCTCTTCAGCGACTTCGGCCAGCGGGGTGATGTCGATGGGTTCACCCGCCTTGAGATGGCGAATGAACTTGCCTTGCAGCTCGCGCGCTTCCTGATAGAGGCGGCGGATTTTAAGCTCCCGTCCTTCGCCGTTGGCACTGGCACGGCGCCCTACCAGGGCGCTGTTGGCATTGAGGTCGGGGGAGGTAACGGCATCACTTTCTGCACTGCCCAGCTTGCTGCGGGCCAGATCGATGCGTACCGTGAGCACCCCCTGGCGCACCAGATTGGCAATTTGCGCCACGCTGGTCACCAAGCCCATTTGGGCGATCTCCATCCCACCTGTCTGGCTGGCGATAGCAATGACATACATGCCGGGTTTCAGCTGGTTGACGGGAATGACGGGATAGGATGCTTGAGACTTCATGAGGGCTTCCTGACTCTTATTATTATGAGTATCGTTCGGATGGGTCACACCGGAGAAGTGTAACATCGGATGACCAGTTCGTCATAATTGGCAACCCCTTAACAGTGGCGTTGTCGCCCCCGCCCGATATAATGACGCCCCTTTACTTGTTGGACTTCGAGGTTGTGAATGCGGCTTGATAAATTTCTGTGCGATTGTTCCGATTTGACCCGCTCGCTGGCAGGCAAACTGATCCGTCAGGGCGAGGTCATGGTGGATGGCATTGTGGTCAAGCAGCCCGCCTTTCATATCAATGAGCAGAGCCAGATCGAGTTTGACGGCGTGCTGCTGACGCTGGAGCAGCGCAACCGCTATTTCATGCTGCACAAGCCGGAAGGTTACGTCTGCTCCAACGAGGATCCGGATCACCCGACCGTCTTCTTCCTGATGGATGAACCGGCGATGGGCAAGCTGCACGTAGTGGGTCGCCTCGACCTCGATACCACGGGTCTGGTGCTGGTGACCGACGACGGTCAATGGTCCCACCGCATCACCTCGCCGCGCCACGAGTGTGCCAAGACCTATCACGTCTGGCTGGCCGATCCGGTCAGCCCGGATGCAATCGAGCTGTTCGCCGAAGGGGTCTACCTGCGTAACGAGACCGATAAAACCCGTCCTGCCCAGCTGGAAATTCTCGGCGAGTGCGAGGCCCGCCTGACCATCCACGAAGGCAAGTACCATCAGGTCAAGCGGATGTTTGCCTCCATCGGCAACAAGGTCGTTGGCTTGCATCGCGAGCGGGTGGGCGGTTTGACGCTGGATGACGAGCTGGCACCCGGTGAATACCGCGAGCTGACCGCTGAGGAGATTGCCCTGTTCTGATCTGGGATGGTGCCGGGTGTCAGTGAGTGCTGAAACCCAGCACCAGCGCGGTGCCCAGGGTGGCAATCAGTGCACCCGCCCAGGCGGCAATGGATGGCCGCTCCCCCGAGTGCCACCACAACAGCGGCAGCAGCAGTACCGGTGTGGTGGAGGAGAGAATGGCCACCATGCCCACCTCGCCCTGCCGCAGCGCCATCAGGATCAGCGTCATCCCCAGCCCCATCGCCAGAAAACCGTTGGTGGCAATCATGGCGAGGATATGGCGATTGACCGGTTTGAGCGGCATGGCCAGTGGCAAACGCCCCAGCCGAAGGACGCAGTGGGCCAGCAGGGCACTGCCCATCCGGATACCCGATGCACTCACCGCATCCACCTCACCACTCATCATCACCGGCTTGGCGATGATGGCTCCCACGCTCTGACACAATGCCGCCGTCAGGCCAAGGCCAATTCCCAGCGCCAGATTGCCACGGATCTGCTCCCACTCGTTGCTGCTACTGCGTCTGCCAAACAGGATCGCCAGCATCACGCCGGCAAAGACCAGCACGGCCCCCAGCAGTCGCCAGCCCGTCAGCTGTTCATTAAAGAGCCAGATCCCAAGCAGGGCGGAAAACAGCGCATGGCAGGAGAAGAGCAGGGCACTGCGTCTTGGCCCCAGCCGGTTCATGCAGGCAAACAGCGCGGTATCGCCCACGAAGATGCCGACCAGCCCCGAGATGGCGAGCAGGGGCAGGGCGCTTGCGGTGAGGGTTTGCCAGCCACCGGTGAGCAGACTCATGGTGCCGAGCATCAGGCTGACCAGAAACATGCGCCAGCGGCTGTAGGCAAATGCGCCGAGATGACGGGCCGGTTTGACCGAAATTAGCGCTGCAATTGCCCATAAACTGGCCGACGCGAGTGCCAGCCACTCATAACCCATAAAAACTCCTGAAAAAATTAACCCGAAAGACTCCATCTCCCGGGCAAGCCCGATACAATACGGGGCGTTTTCGGGGATAACAAGAGCGGCATCAGGCATTCATCAGGCGCGCCGTCGGCCTTCCCCTCCTGCAGTGGTTTTATTCGAGGTTTTGTCATGAGGTATGGTTTCTTCCCCAAGCTGGCGCAACGCTGGCTCTCCCCGCTATTGCTTGCCGTGCTGGCTGGGCCCCTGGCCCATGCCACCACCGTTGAGCAGCAGCCTCTGCTTGCCGATCGGCAAACCCTGGTCAAGGGCAACGGTGCCGAGCCGGAGTCACTGGATCCGGCCCTGGTGCGCTCCGGTTTCCCGGGGGAGGCCGTGCTGGTCGATCTGTTTGAAGGGCTGGTCAGCGAAGATGGTCAGGGGCATATCGTCCCCGCTCAGGCACAGCGCTGGGAGGTGAGTGAAGATGGGCTGGAGTGGCGATTCTTCCTGCGCCCTCAACTGAAATGGTCCAATGGCGAGCCGCTGGTGGCCGCTGATTTCGTCTATGCCTGGCGCCGTCTGCTCGATCCGGCCATCAACTCCCCTTCTGCCGGATTGCTGCTGGCGACGGGGATCAACAATGCGCAATCCATCTATGCTGGTGCGCTGGAGCTCGGCAATCTTGGCATTGAAGCGCAAAGCGATCAGATCCTGAAAATCACTCTGGAGCGGCCGGCTCCCTATTTCCTGCAACTCATCAGTCAGCGCCCCTTTGTGCCAGTCAACCAGAAGGCGATAGCCAAATTTGGCAAGCAGTGGACCGAGCCCGGCAAGCTGGTCAGCAATGGTGCTTATCGGCTGGCAAGCTGGACGCCGAACGAGCAGATCGAAGCCGAGCGCAATATCCACTACTGGGATGACCTTCACACCCGTATCGGACGGGTCACCTATCTGCCTATCACTTCGCAACATGCCGAACGGCTGCGCTATGAGGCTGGTGAAATACAGCTCACCAACAAGGTCTCCCTCGGCTATTACCAGAAGATGAAGCGCGAATCTCCGGAGCGGCTCTGGGGCTTGCCGCTGTTTGGCACCTATCTCTATGCGTTCAATCTGAAACGCCCGGAACTGCAGGATGTGCGGGTGCGTCAGGCGCTCTCTATGGCGGTTGATCGACAGCAGCTCATTGGATCGGTGAGCGGGCAGGATGAACAGGCGGCATGGTCGCTGTTGCCGGAGATGCCGGGTTACCCCCGGGTGATATTGCCTGTGGCGCTTGAAGATATGCCAACCCGCCAGGCCAAAGCGGCAGCGTTGCTGTCAGCGGCCGGGTATAACAGTGCCAATCCACTCAAGCTGAGCATTACCTACAACAGCGCCGACACCCACAAGCAGATGGCGATGGCCATTGCTGCCATGTGGCAGAAGCTGGGGGTGCAGGTCACCCTCAACAGTCTGGAGTGGGGCGCCTATCAGGTGGCCAAGGATAGCGGTGATTTCCAGGTGGCCAGAAGCTTCCTGTTTGGCGATTACGTGGAGCCGTCTGCCATGCTGGGCAGCTTCCGTTGTCAGGATCTGCGCAACGAGAGCGGCTACTGCAATCCCGACTTTGATCTGTTGCTGGAGCAGGCTGCCAATACGCTGGACAGCGCGAGCCGGGTTGAACTCTACCGGCATGCCGAACAGTTGCTGCTTGAGGAGGCGCCGATCTTCCCCGTGTATCATTACAATCAGATGAGACTGGTCGATCCCGCGCTGCGGGGACTGCCCAGCCAGAATTTGAAAGGGACGATTGCCACCAAGGATCTCTATTTCAGCCCGCAGTGAGGAGCATTTCATGAAACTTGCCATCATTTCCGACCTCCACGGCAGCATCATTGCGCTGGAGCGGGTGCTGACCCAACTTGAGCCCTGGCAGCCGGATCACTATCTGCTGCTCGGCGATCTGCTCAACCATGGCCCGCGTAATCCTCTGCCGGAGGGATATAACCCGGCCGCTGTGGCCGATCGGCTCAACGAGCTGGCGCCACAGATCATCGCGGTGCGGGGCAATTGCGATTCCGAAGTGGATCAGATGCTGTTGCGCTTTCCCATCACAGCCCCCTACAACCAGTTGCTGGTCGATGAGCGGCGCTGGTTTGTCAGCCATGGCCATCTTTATCGCCCGGACGAGGTACAGCTACCGCCGGGTAGTCTGTTCCTGAGCGGCCACACCCATGTGCCGGTGCTGGAGTGGCAGGGGGAACGGATCTTGATGAACCCGGGGTCAATCTGTTTCCCGCGCGGCGAGTTGCCTGCCAGTTACGGGAGCTATGAGGACGGAGTACTGCGCGTCAATGCGTGTGAGGACGGGCGAGAGTTGTTGCGACTGGTGCTTTAAAACGGAGAGCAAAAATGCAAGGCCTGATAAGAGATGTCAGGCCTTGATACCGTAGGAGCGGGTGCCAGAGCGAGTATTGCCTTTGGCGTCATAGGTCAGGCTGTTGCGATCACGCAACTGACTCAGAAAGGTTGCCAGACGACGGTTGGAGACGATGCTCAATTCAAGCAAGCGACCGTTGATATCATTTTGTGCCTGGCAGGCATCCAGTTTTGCACGAAGCTGCGCCATCTCGTCGGGATAGGCTGCTAGCTGCAGTGCCAGTTCCGGCATCTCTGCCAGTGTCTTGTCCAGAGTTTCTATCGCAGCAAGCAATTGCTGTTTGCGCTCGGTCAGTGCAGGCAGGGCCAGTGCCTGATGCTGCTCGAGCAAGCTGAACTCCTCTTCCAGAATGCCTTGCATCTGGCTAAGGTTATCATCTTGGGTGTGCAGTAACGAAGGTAAGTCCATCATCCCAGAACTTTGTCCAGATTGGCCTCGAAACTGAACATCTTCTTGGCTACAGCGTCGCTGTTAACCTGATATTCGCCACTCGCGACGGCTTTTTTCAGTCGTTCAACCTTGCTCTCGTTGCCGGTTGAGGCGGTATTGAGGTTCTGTTGCATTTTTTGCAATTGTTGCGCCTCACTGGTCAAGGAGACGGAGTCCAGCTTGACAGTGGTCGCTTTGTTTTCGGGCGATGAGGTGACTGACTTGCTGCCTGTCCCTTGGCTATTAGCGGTATTTTGCAACCGATTATTCGCCAAGTTGTTGATATTGTTGATGGCCATTTTAGTTACCTTCGTCTGCTTTAAGATTTGCTTACCTGTTTATCGGTGCGGCAGGTCAAAACTTTAGAAAAAAAATTGTCAGGCTCCAGATATCAAAAAGTGACTGATGCGGCACCGACTGCTGTGACTTTACCTTCCACCGTTTTGCCGGAGCGAATATTGACGAGTTTGATGATCTCTCCGAAACTGCCATCTTGCAAGGCTCGGGCCATGGTTTTGATCTGGAAGTTGCTGTTTTCGGCTGTCAGGGTGACCTGATCCCCTTTACATATCACGCAAACCTGGCTCAAGCGGATGGGCTGTCCCGGTTTGATCTCCCGCTTGCTGCGTACCCCAATCAAAGGGGCCGGGTTGGTCAGATAGTCACCACGGATCAGGGTTTGATCCTGAAACGCCACTACCAGCTTGCTTTCATTCAGCAGATCCCCTTTGGCAATGGGGTCGGTGACAGTAACAAAGGGTTTTTGAATACTGACCCTTACCGGTAAGTAGACATCCCAGGGTTTTTCTTCCTCACACTTCATGTAAACAGTTGTATTACGACGAATTTCCATTTTTGCTGGCAAGCTGATGGTCAACAGATCATCGCAACGGGTTAGCGGGAGTCTCTCATCAAGGGTCGCGGCAGTGACCTCTGCTCTGGCATCCAGCGGCAGATCGAGTTGACCATAAACGAACTCTTGTGCCTGCTCTCTCAGATAGGTTGTGACATCCGAGGCATGGCTCGAGGATATGCTGCCAAAAAAGAGGCTGATGAGTAAAAGTCGGTTAATCATTTTCGCTCGTCGGTCGATAAGTTGTTCACGCATATCACCATATTTAACTATGATTGCTTCAGAATCTGTTTGTTGTCACATCGATAGTCTGACGCAATCCATCACGCATGCATGATTAATGCCAAGCGTTTTTAGGGAGTGTTTATGGCCAGTATCCTGGACTCGGTCAACCAACGTACCCAGCTAGTGGGGCAAAACCGGCTGGAATTGTTGTTGTTTCGTCTCAATGGACGTCAAAGATTTGGCATCAACGTATTCAAAGTGCGTGAAGTGTTGCAGTGCCCCCCCTTGACCGTGATGCCCAAGTTGAACTCCTGTATTCGCGGAGTGGCTCATATTCGTGGCCAGACTATCTCGGTCATCGATCTCAGCATGGCAATGGGCAAGCGCCCCATTGAAGATTTGAGCAAGTGCTTCATTATCATCTCCGAGTACAACCGCTCCATTCAGGGTTTTTTGGTGCACTCGGTCGAGCGCATCATCAATATGAACTGGGAATCTATCCTTCCTCCCCCCAAGGGGGCTGGTCGCATCAACTATATGACGGCGGTTACCGAGGTTGATGGCGAGTTGGTCGAGATCCTCGACGTTGAACGTATTCTCAACGAAATATCTCCGGTTTCTACTGAGGTCAGCCAGGAGCTGGTGGAGGCCAGTGTCGAGCATCCGACCTTGGGACGTCCCGTATTGGTTGCTGACGACTCTTCGGTTGCGCGCAAACAGGTACAGCGTGCGCTGGAGGCGATCGGAGTTGAATGCGTGCTGGCAAAAGATGGCCGCGAAGCATTGAACATGCTGCTGGAGATGACCAAAAATGGCCCTATCAAGGATCAGATTGCGCTGGTGATTTCCGATATCGAAATGCCCGAGATGGATGGCTATACATTCACTGCCGAGATCCGGAATAATCCCAATCTCAAAGATTTGCATGTTATTCTGCATACCTCGCTCAGTGGTGTATTTAACCAGGCTATGGTGCAAAAAGTTGGTGCAAACAACTTTATTGCCAAGTTCCAGCCTGATGAATTGGCCAAAGCCGTACAAAACGCACTCTAATTTAAAGAAGAACAGCTGCATGAAGACACTTTCGGATGACTTATACAAACAGTTCAGCAACTTTCTTGCGGTTCAGAGCGGGATCGTGCTGGGTGATAACAAACAGTATCTGGTGAAGAGCCGTCTTTCACCTTTGATGGCACAGTTTGGCATCGAGAGTCTGTCTGAACTGGTCACCCGTGCAATGAGTGTACGAGAGCGTGACCTGAAAATGGCGGTTGTTGATGCGATGACCACTAACGAGACCCTCTGGTTTCGTGATACATATCCGTTCCAGCTGCTGACCGACAAGATTTTTCCTGAATTGGGCAAAAGTGGTCGCCCTGTCAAGATTTGGTCTGCTGCCTCATCTTCGGGACAGGAGCCATATTCTATCGCCATGACGGCGCTGGAGCAGCAGATGAAGAAGCCGGGTACCTTGCCCGGTGGAGTGCAGATTGTCGGGACAGACATATCGACTACCATGCTGAATCAGTGCAAGGAAGGGGTATATGACAGTCTGGCTTTGGCACGCGGATTGTCGCCAGAGCGCAAGAAGATGTTTTTTGAGCCCTATGGTGACAACAAAATGCGGGTGGTAGAGCGAGTCAGAAAATTGACCACCTTTCGGCCGCTCAATCTGCTGGAGAGTTATAGTCTGCTCGGTAAATTTGACATCATTTTTTGCCGTAACGTGCTTATCTACTTTGCACCGGAAGTGAAGTCAAAAATCCTCAACCAGTTTGCATCCAGCCTCAATCCTGGTGGATACCTGATGCTGGGAGCGTCGGAATCGCTGGCGGGTTTGACTGACCGATTCGAGATGATTCGGTGCAATCCCGGAATTGTTTACAAGGTCAAATAACGTTGCAGCCCATGGTATTCAATGAGTTGTGATTGGTGACATTGTTATAAGAGAAGGAGGCACAGTGCCTCCTTCTCTCTTTATGGCTCCATTCTTATAGCTCCATTCGTGATGGCATTGCACCATGTTCCTATCTATCGCGCAGCAGATCCTTGCACTCCGTTTAAAGGCTTTTATAGCTAGGCTCGACGGCCCGCAGCATTTTGAAAATCGTCTGGCACATCTCTTGCAGGCAAAATATACCAAGCAGGAGGTGTGCTATGGCTTTTTCATTCGACAAGGCATTTGGTATCCATCAATACACGCTGGGTGTTCGCGCCAAGCGTGCCGAGGTGTTGTCCAGCAATATTGCCAATGCGGACACGCCAGGTTTCAAAGCAAGGGATATCAACTTTGCACAGGCATTGCAGGATGCCCAGCATAAACAGGGTTTTGGCCTGGTAACAACCAGTGAAAAGCACTTTGCCTTGAATATGGATGCCCCCGGTACTGTTCAATACCGCAATCCGTTGCAGCCTGATACGGGTGATGGCAACACGGTGGATGTGCAGCAGGAACGGAGCGAGTTCTTGCGCAACAGTCTGGAGTACCAAACCTCCCTGGAATTTATGAATCGCAAGATCAGTGGCCTGCTTAAAGCCCTGAAAGGAGAGCAGTGATGAGTTTGTTCAAGGTCTTTGATATTGCCGGCTCGGCCATGAGTGCGCAGTCCGTGCGCCTCAATACAGTTGCCAGCAACATGGCCAACGCGGACAGCGTAAGCTCCAGCGTGGAAAACACTTACCACGCCAGGCGGCCAGTTTTTGCCGCTCAGCTCGATCAGGCCATGTCAGACAAGCAGGGATCGGTCGGCGTTGAGGTGAAGGGCATTGTCGAGAGCAAGGCTCCACTGCTCAAGGAGTACAACCCCAACCATCCGATGGCGGACAAGGATGGCTTTATCTTCAAACCGAACGTCAACATGGTTGAAGAGATGGCTGACATGATCAATGCCTCGCGCAGCTACCAGACCAATGTACAGGTTGCAGATTCGGCCAAGAAGATGCTGCAGCAGACGCTCCAGCTTGGCAAATCCTGATAGGAGGGATGCAACATGGTCGACACCACAAACAGTGTGAACGGCATTGGCCGTACCACGACCCAGACCACAGGCACCACAACGACGCCGAAGAAAGAGCTGGATCAGGCTTCGTTTATGAAACTGCTGACCATGCAACTATCATATCAGGATCCCTTCAAGCCGGTGGACAATGCCCAGATGCTCTCCCAGATGGCTTCCATGTCTACCTCGGAGGGGATCAGCAGTCTGTCTACCCAGATGGGCAAGCTCAATGAGCAGATGATCTCCAGCCAGGCTCTGCAAGCATCTTCTCTGGTTGGCCAGAATGTACTCTTGCCCAGCAATGTGGGCTATCTGGACAAGGAGGGCCCTGTTTCCGGTGTCGTTCAGGTTGGCACGACCAATCAATACGCGGGTGTCAAGATTATCGTTGAAGACGAGGCGGGTCAGGTCATCAAGGAATTTAGCCTGGAAGGAGAACAGAAGGGCAATGTGGAGATCGCCTGGGATGGCACTGACAAGGCGGGCAACCGGGTCAAGCCAGGCAAATACGTGATCAAGGCCAGTGGCAGTGTGGATGGCAAGGCAGAAACTATTCCCACATACGCTTATGGCAAGGTCGACAGCGTTGCCCTGGGGAATGCAACAAATCCCACAATGCTTAATTTGAAGGGACTGGGGAGCACCCTGCTGAGTTCCGTCCTGCAAATATCAGGCACCAATCCAAACCAGACGGCTACTCCGTCAAAAACCACGTCGACAGCATCGATCTAAGGAGCTGGATATGTCATTTAACAATGCCTTGAGCGGTGTCAACGCGGCACAAAAAGACTTGAACGTCACCGCTAACAACATTGCGAACGTCAATACAATGGGCTTTAAAGAGTCCCGTGCCGAGTTTGCGGATGTCTACGCCAACTCCATCTTTGTCAATGCCAAGACTCAGGTCGGTAACGGTGTGGCGACCGGTGCTGTTGCCCAGCAGTTCCATCAGGGTGCGCTGCAATTTACCAATAACGCGCTGGATTTGGCCATTCAGGGGAACGGCTTCTTTGTCACCTCTGATGGTTTGACCAACCTGGATCGCACCTACACCCGTGCCGGTGCATTCAAGCTCAATGAAAACAGCTATATGGTCAACAATCAGGGCCACTATCTGCAAGGCTACGAGATCAACGCCGATGGCACACCCAAGGCGGTCAGTATCAATGCGACCAAGCCGATCCAGATCCCTGATCGGGCGGGTGAGCCGATCAAAACCAGCAAGATTGATGCAAGTTTCAACTTGCCTTCCACCGCATCGCCCCTGCCTGCAGGTAATGGTGCGGGGGATGCCTCCACCTTTGACCCTAAGGATTCCAAAACCTACTCCTCATCCACCTCAGTGGTGATTTATGACTCGCTCGGTGAACCTCACACTATCACCCAGTATTTTGTCAAAGAAGCAGATCCAGCAGACCTGACCAAGCCAGCCAGCCCGACAGCTTGGCGCATGTATCTTTATCAAGGTGACAAGCCGGTCGATATCGTCGGAGGGGTGACGCCAACAATGGCCACAGGGTTGAATCCTGCACCTGCCGGTGCCCGAATTACCTTTGGGGCCGATGGTAAAATGATTACTCCGACCACACCGGCAAACATCCAAACGGAGCCGTTGGGTGCAGCAGGAGCGGGAATTATTACCAATGGTGCGGATCCTACCCAGCAGGTAGATATCACTTTCGGCACTGTGACCCAATATGCCTCACCGTTTGAAGTCAACAAGTTGTCACAGGATGGTTCCACTGTCGGCCGTTTGACCAAGGTCGAGATCACGCCGGATGGGATTGTCTCTGCAACCTACAGCAATGCCACCACCATCAAGGTAGCCATGGTGGCCATGGCCAAATTTGCCAACTCGCAAGGGCTGACCCAGGTGGGTGATACTTCCTGGCGGCAATCCCTGCTCTCCGGCGATGCTTTGCCGGGAACGCCCAATTCAGGCACCTTCGGTACCATCAAATCGTCGGCGCTGGAGCAATCCAACGTAGATTTGACCTCCGAACTGGTTGATCTGATCACTGCCCAGCGTAACTTCCAGGCGAACTCCCGCTCTCTGGAGGTCAACAGTTCGCTGCAGCAGACCATCTTGCAGATCCGTTAATTCCTCTCAGGCGACGGGGCACCTTGGGTGCCCCGTTTTTTTATCGTTCTCTACTGTCGAATGGTGTGGCATTCCCCTTCTGTTGGCATCCAAATTGCAGTTCTGCTGTCAGAGTCATCTGTTTGACGGAGAATCCCATGGATCACCTGCTTTATATCGCCATGTCCGGGGCCAAAGAGAACATGAACAGCCTGGCTGTTCGCGGTAATAACCTCGCCAATGCCAATACCACCGGCTTTAAATCCGATTTCGAGCAGGCCCGCAGCATGCAGGCCTTTGGTGAGGGGCTGCCCAGTCGGGTATTTGCCATGACGGAACGTCCCGGCCAGAACCTGCAGCATGGCATGTTGATGACCACGGGGAGGGATCTTGACGTGGCGGTGGATGGTCCCGGCTGGATTGCGGTGCAAGATCCGAAGGGGGGGGAGGCCTATACCCGTATGGGAAATCTGCAGGTCAATGCGACTGGCAACCTACAGACCTCTACCGGCTTGAACGTCGTGGATGACGGTGGTCAACCCATCGTGCTGCCAATGCCGATGGAGAAGCTGGAGATTAACCGGGATGGCACCATCAGTGGCCGTCCTGAAGGGGCCGCCGCGAATTTGTCGGAAGATTTTCAGCGGATCAAACTGGTTAACCCGGCCGCCGATGCGGTAGAGAAGGGCCAGGATGGGCTTTTTCGGCGCAAAGATGGCCAGAATGAGCCTGCCTCTGCCAACGTTGGCCTGATCGCCGGCTCCCTGGAGGGGAGCAATGTCAATGTGGTGGATGAGATGACCAACCTGATCCGGTTACAACGACAGTTTGAAACCCAGGTCAAGATGATGAAAACGGCCGAAGAGAATGACGAGGCCCAAACCCAGTTGCTGCGTATCAGCTAATCAAGGAGTTACCTATGAATCCTGCACTCTGGATCAGCAAGACCGGGTTGGATGCTCAGCAGACCAATATTTCGGTCACCTCGAACAACCTGGCGAACGCCAGCACCGTTGGTTTCAAGAAATCGCGGGCCATTTTCGAGGATCTGCTCTATCAAAACATCAATCAGCCCGGCGGCCGTTCGTCGGCGGATACCGAGTTGCCCTCCGGCTTGATGCTTGGCGCGGGCGCCAAGGTGGTGGCTACCCAGAAAAACCACAGTCAGGGCAACGTACAGACTACGGATAATTCGCTGGATCTGATGATCAGTGGCCGTGGCTACTTTGAAATTCAATTGCCCGACGGCAGCCTGGCCTATACCCGTAATGGGCAATTCACCCTTAACAGCGAAGGCACCATAGTGACGCCGGGTAACGGTTATCCCCTGCAGCCAGAAATCCAGATCCCGGAAAATGCCCAGAGTGTCACTGTCGGCACTGATGGTCAGGTCTCGGTACAGCTGAAGGGGGATGGTGCTTCTCAAGTGGTCGGACAGATCACCCTGTCAGACTTTGTCAATGCCAGTGGTCTGCAGCCGATGGGTGAGAACATGTTTCTGGAAACCCAGTCCAGCGGTGCAGCCATTCAGGGAACTGCCGGGGCGGATGGCATGGGGGTCTTGAAGCAAGGGATGCTGGAAAGCTCCAACGTTAACGTCACCGAAGAGCTGGTGAATCTGATCCAGGCTCAGCGGGTCTACGAGATGAACTCTAAAGTCCTCTCTGCGGTGGATGGCATGATGTCCTTCCTGATCCAGCGGACCTAATGGGGGGAGCCATGATGAAAAGCGTATGGATGCTGGGGTTGCTGGTGTTGGGGGGGTGTAACAGTACCCCCAATACACCCAGGCCTGATGACCCCGAGTTTTCCCCCGTATACGGGGAGTCGGAGCCAGTCTCGGTGAGACCGACGGGTGCTATTTTTCAGCCGGATCAGGTTAATGGCATCTATTCGGATATCAAGGCGCACAAGGTGGGTGACATCATCACCATCGAGCTGGCCGAGTCCACTTCCGCCTCGAAGAAGGCAAATACCCAGAGTGGCAAGGATAACAAGTTCAATCTGGATCCGGTGACGCTGGGGGGCGTGCCTGTCACTGCCAGCCCCTATGATCTCTCCGCATCCATCGCTCAAAACAGTGCCTTCAAGGGGCAGGCCAAGGCGGATCAGAGCAACAGCCTGCAGGGCAATATTTCGGTCAGTGTGGCCAAGGTACTGCCCAATGGCAATCTGCTGGTACGGGGCGAGAAGTGGATCATGCTCAACAATGGCAATGAGTATATCCGTATCACAGGTCTGATTAGACCGGAGGATGTCACCTCGGATAACAGCGTGTCATCCCAGAAAGTGGCGAATGCCCGTATCTACTATGGTGGTACCGGCGATCTTGCCAATACCCAGGAACAGGGATGGCTTACCAGCTTTTTCAATGGTCCATGGTGGCCGCTCTAGGAGATGTTATGAAGTCACTCCGTTTGGTTACTCTGCTCTGCTGTCTACTGCCTTTGGGGATGGCGAATGCCGCCCGGATAAAGGACATCAGCTCAGTAGAGGGGGTGCGTAGCAACCAGTTGATCGGCTACGGTCTGGTCGTGGGTCTACCCGGTACCGGCGAGAAGAACAACGCCTTTACCGAACAGACCTTCCGCACCATGCTCAACAACTTTGGTATCAAGGTACCGGACAACATCAAACCCAAGATCAAGGATGTGGCGCCGGTGGCAATCCATGCGGATTTGCCGCCGTTTGCCAAGCCGGGCCAGACCATAGACGTCACTGTTTCTGCCATCGGTGAGGCCAAGAGCCTGCGCGGTGGTACGCTGCTGCAGAGTTTCCTGAAAGGGCTGGATGGGCGGGTCTATGCAGTCGCGCAGGGCAGCCTGGTGGTAGGCGGGCTGGGTGCCGAGGGAGCTGATGGCTCCAAGGTGGTGGTCAATACTCCGACCGTCGGCCGCATTGCCAATGGTGCCACTGTAGAGCGAGAGGTGCCCAATGCCTTCAGCCAGGGTGACACCATCACCTTCAATCTCAATCGCCCCGATTTTACCACCGCGCGTCGGTTGGCCGATGTGGTCAACGATCTGGTGGGGCCCAATACTGCGCAGGCACTCGATGCCACTTCGGTCAAGGTCTATGCCCCACGAGATCCGGGTCAACGGGTCTCCTATCTGGCGACCATCGAGAACCTGGAGGTGGATCCGGCCAACGAGGCGGCCAAGATCATCGTCAACTCCCGCACCGGCACCATCGTTATCGGCAGTCAGGTGAAGCTCAAACCGGCGGCTATCAGCCACGGAGGCCTGACGGTGACCATAGCCGAAAACCAGCAGGTCTCTCAACCCAACCCGCTGGCAGGGGGTGAGACCACGGTCACCAACAACTCGACCATCAATGTCCAGCAGGAGCCCGGGCGGATGTTCAAGTTTGATACCGGTGCGACTCTGGACGATCTGGTCCGAGCGGTCAATCAGGTCGGGGTCGCCCCCGGTGATTTGATGGCTATCCTTGAGGCGCTGCAGCAGGCAGGTGCCATCGAGGGGCAACTGGTCATATTGTAACTGGCGGCAAGTGATTGCCACGGGTGGCAATGAGGTAAGCAAAATGGCGGAGTTTGACACCAACAGCGGCATGAATCTCGGGGTGGTGCAGGATATCAAGAACCTGGACCGTCTGCGCCAGATGAGCCACAGCAAAGAGGGACAGGCCGAGGCACTGCAGGGGGCTGCGCGCCAGTTCGAGTCAATCTTTACCCAGATGTTGTTTCAGAGCATGCGTCAGGCCAACGGGGTGTTGACTCAGGACAACCCGATGAACAGCAGCTATACCCAGTTCTATGAAGGGATGCTGGATGAACAGCGAGTGGCAGACATGTCCAGCAAGGGGGGGCTTGGATTGGCTGATATGGTGGCTAGGCAGCTCTCACCGGCGACATTTGTCCATCAGGATGGCCGGGTGCTCAAGATGCCGCAACGGACGGAACGGGTCTATAAACCCTACGAGCCACCCAAGACGGCTGCCACTGATTTGATCTCGGCATCAAAAGTTGGCAAAGATTTTGCTGAAAAAGAGATGACCGAGGGGGTCAAGGAGAGCCACGCACTCACTATGCCCCGTCGACCGCACCGCAGCATTCCGCCCATGGGACGCATGGCCAGCGAAGAGGGCAGTGCCGCCAGTAGTGGGGGCAAAGAGTTCGATACGCCGGAAGAGTTCGTTAATCGCCTGATGCCGCTGGCCAAGAAAGCGGCCGACAAGTTGGGGTTAAGCCCGGCGGTACTGGTCGCTCAGGCGGCATTGGAGAGCGGCTGGGGCAAACGGGTGATCAAGGATGGTGAAGGGCAGATGACCCATAACCTGTTTGGCATCAAGGCCGATCCTCGCTGGGAAGGGCCCAAGGCGGTAGTCAGCACCCTGGAATATGAAGAGGGAGTGGCGTCCCGCCAGAAAGCGGCGTTTCGTTCCTATGGCTCGTTTGAAGAGAGCTTCAACGACTATGTGGACTTTCTCACCTCCGGTTCCCGCTACAAGGGGGCCCTGGCCAGAGTGGACAGTCCGGATCGCTACTTCGAGGCGCTGCAACAGGCGGGTTATGCCACCGACCCGCACTATGCCAGAAAACTGAAACAGGTATTGCGCAGTGATGCCATTGCCCGATACAACGAGATGGAGCTGTAACATATGGCAAGCGATCTGCTTGGAATTGGTACATCGGGCGTGCTGGCACAGCAGCGCCTGCTGCAGAGCACCAGTAACAATATCGTAAACGTCAATAGCCAGGGCTATGTGCGTGAGCGTACGCTGGTGTTTACCAATGCCATCGGTCTTGGCACCGGTGACATCAGGACCGAGCGGGTAATCAACAGCTATATGCAGGGAGAAGTGCGTCGCGATACCTCTGCCTTTTACGCATCCCTGACTCATTACGAGCAGCTGGCCGGCGTGGATCGCCTGCTGGGAGACAGCAGCAATAGCGTAGGGGAGACCATCACCTCTTATTTCAAGTCCTTTCATTCGGCAAATGAATCACCCGCCGAGATCGGTGGCCGCAAGGTAGTGATGACGGAGCTGAGCGGTATGGTGAACCGCTTTCACACACTCTCGGCCCAGCTCGACAAGCAGAGCGATACCCTCAACACCCGTATTGAAGATGAGACCAAGCAGGTCAACAGTCTGCTCACCAGCATCAATGATCTCAACCAGGCGATCATCCGTACTCAGGGGTCTCCCGAAGAGAACCTGATGCTGTTTGATCAGCGTGACGAGGCGATCAGGCAGCTCTCCGAGAAGATGGATATCCGTACCGTAACCCAGGCTAACGGCAGCGTATTGGTCAATATGAGCACTGGTCATTCGCTGATCCTGGATGGGGGCGTTGCCCAGTTCAAGGTGGTGGCGGGCGATCCCGATTCCCGTGATCAGGAGTTGCAGCTGACTCTTGGCGACAATCAGGCTCTCATCGATCACGATACCTTCGGGGGGGCCATGGGAGGGCTGTTCAAGGCGCGTACCGACCTGGAGCCGACCAAGCGTGAACTGGGCCAGCTGGCCGTTGCGATGGCGGATGCCATGAACCAGCAAAACCGTCTCGGGATGGATCTGGACAACGAGTTGGGCAGCGATATTTTCACCCTGCCAACCAGCAAGGGATTGCCTTATGGCGACAACACAGGGTCGGTCGGAGCGAATGTCAGCTTTGTACCCGGCAAAGGAAGCTCTGTAACCCCCTTCGACTATGAAGTGCGCTTTAGCAGTGCGACCGGATATGAAGTGTTCTCGCTGGACAAATCTGGTAATCGCACCTCTGTGGCGACGGGCACCACGCCGCCAGCAACGTTTGAACTGGCTGGCCACGGGATCTCGATCGATCTCACCGGTACGCCAGCGGCAGGAGACAAGCTGCTGCTGCAACCAACCAAGGGGGCTGCTGCCGGGCTGGCTCAGCAGATCAACCGGCCGGAAGACCTGGCCTTGGCTGCACCTCTCAAAGTACAGAAGACTACCAACAACATCGGCAGTGCAGACATCAAGCTCGATGGCATCTTCAATACCGGAACGGGTTCCGGTTTTGGTACCAACAGCCTGGATCCCGCCGCTCCCCAGATCGTCAAGATCGGCAATAACGGCAATTATGAGGTGTATGCCGGTGATGGCACTACCTTGATCGGTGTCGCGCCGGCAGCCAGCAAAGGGCAGAATTTGATGGCCTCGATAGTAAACCCCTTTCCGGGTGGGCCTGCGGTCTACAGCAACCCGAAACAGAGCCCGGGCTACGAGTTCAGCATTACCGGCACGGTAGAACAAACCGACAGCTTCCAGCTTAGTTACAACACCAATGGTTTTGCTGATAACAGCAATGGTCTGGCAATGGCTGAGTTGCAGAACAAGGATCTGGTACGCAAAAGCACCAATGGTGGTACCACCAACGACAAGATGACCTTTAACCAGGCTTACTCCGGGTTGGTGATGGAAGTGGGTAACAATACCAGTCAGGCAAAAACCCTGCTCAAGGCTAATGAATCCAAGCTGATCCAGAGTACTGGGATCTACGAGAGCGTCTCCGGGGTCAATCTGGAGGAGGAAGCGGCCAATCTGATCCGTTTCCAGCAATCTTACGCGGCATCCGCGCAGGTGGTCAGTACGGCCAAAACCATCTTCGATACACTGCTTTCGTCCGTGAGGTAACGTCATGCGCATCACTACAAACATGATCTACGATCGGAATCTTTACTCACTCACAAATACCAACGAGCGACTGGACAAGGCCTATCAGCAGCTGCAAACCGGCAACAAGTTTCAGAGTGCCGGTGAGGATCCGGCAGGCATGAGCCAGAAGATGGCGCTGACCAAAGAGATTGAACTGTTTAAACAGTACGGGGTGAATGGCAGTCTGCTGCAGAACAGTCTGGGGCATGAAGAGACAGTATTGGACTCTCTCAATACTGCGATGCTCAGTGCTCAGACCCTGATCCAGAAATCCAATAATGGTGCCATTAGCCTGGATGACCGAAAGGCCATTGCCAGCGAACTGGAAGGGTTGCAGCAGCAAATGTTTGACCTGATGAACAGCAAGAACTCATCGGGTGAATTTATTTTCGGGGGCAATCAGAGCAAGACCCAGCCCTATGTGAAAGATGCCAACGGTAAATACATTTATCAGGGAGATCCTGGCCAGCGAAATATTCAGGTATCGCCCACAGTGCAAATTGCTGCCAATGACTCCGGACAAGATCTGTTTGAAATCGTAGCAACCAGAAGAACCGCCAGTGCCACCAGTGCGAATATCAAGGTCGGGGTCGGGGATCAGGGGGATTTTGATAATTTCTATAAATCCAGTTACGACCCGGCACTGCCCAGCAACACCTACACAGTCTCCACCACAATTGGCCCGCCCGATACCTATGATATCAAGGATGCGGGTGGCAATACCCTGCAGACAGGTAATTACACTCCCGGTACCAAAATACCGTTCAATGGTCTCGAACTGACACTGGATCAGCCTGCAGGTGGTGCAGCACAGCAGTTTGCTCTCAATCCTCCCAAGAATGACAACGTGTTGAACGGGATGTCAGACTTCATTACGGCTCTGCGTGATCCCAATATTTCAGCCGAGAGTTTTGAGCAAAAAGTGGCCGATGCCACCGTTCATATGAAAAATGCCCGTTTGAACATTGATCATGGGCTGGGTGAACTGGGTGGCCGGATGAACAGTCTGGAGCAGGTGATGGGTTCCAACGAGGGGTTGAGCACCCTCAATGCCGAGGCGAGAGCCAAGGTGTCGGAAGCCGATCTCTATGAGGTAATTTCAGCACTGTCAAAAGAGGATGCGGCATTGAGTGCCTCGCAGCTCTCGTTCAGCAAAATAAGTCGTCTGACGCTATTTGACTATATTCGCTAAGAAAAGGCCCCTATGGGGCCTTTTTGCTATGCATCCCCGGCAGAGTTCCCCTGATATGTTCCGACAATTGTAACAAGCTGTTGCCATACCCTGTTTCCTGGTTGAGGCGGGGTTGACCTCCCTGCGGGATTGGATAATCATGCCGCCCGCACAACAGAGGGTTGTGCATATTATTTGCAGCATCTCGTTAGGCGAGGCTCCTGTATAAACACAGGCCACTGATCTCACGACGTCCAGAGACGCCCAAGATCAGGACAGTTTTCATCGGATTAAGGTGTAAACCCAAGTGGCTTCCGGCATGCCGGATACGTTATGCAGTGCTAAAGCTGGTACGTGGGGATGATGACACGCCGAACGGCGTCATTTCCTGCCTATTACTCGTCAATCAAATTGCTGTTTTCTTTCAGACAGCGAACGGTCTCCGCTCGCGCTCAGGCTTGCCTGAAATCACATGAGGTTCTTTGTGATGAAGAAAACACACACCATTCTCAACCGTCATCAACTGCTCGATCTCGCCAGCCTGCAAGGCTGGCTGGAACACAATCTGGATCCGGTTCAGCGCGCCGATCAGCTGCTGACCCTGCGTCCGGAAGAGCTCAACTGCATCTTTGACACCTTGCCTGCGTCAGAAGGGGCAGAACTGATCGCTTCTCTCTCCGCAGAGAGTGCCGGTCGCCTTTTGCTGCGGCTCCATGGCAGCATCGTCAGCGTGTTGCAGGAGGCTATTCCCCGTCGCGAAATGGTGGCTATCCTGCGCAAACTGAGTCGTCAGGATCGCACCATGTTGCTGGCTCGCTTCCCGACCCAGGCGCAGGCCATCTACTACTCACTGCTGGATTGGCCGCCTGAGTCCGTCGGGGCCAATATGCGCCACGAGTATCTGGCAGTGAGCGAACAGGATTCAGTCGGCAAGGCCAAGCAGCTGATCCACGATGCCTGGGACAATGCCCAGCTGTTCCGCCACATCTATGTGGTCAACGTGGATGGCCGTCTACAGGGGAGTATCTCGCTCAAGAGCTTGCTGATTGCTGACCCCGAGGCCAGTGTCGCTAACCTGATGGACCGGGAGACGGTGCGGATCAACGCTCGGGCTGATCAGGAGCTGGCGGCGCGCCTGCTGATCGACCGCGACCTGTCGGTATTGCCGGTCGAGGACCAGGGGCGACTGGTCGGTATTTTCCACGTCGATGATGCCGCCGACATCCTGGAGCTTGAATCTACCGAGGATGCCGAGATGCAGGGTGGCTCATCACCGCTCGATACCCCTTACTTGCAGGCGACCCCCTGGCAGTTATGGCGCAAACGGGTGGGCTGGCTGCTTATCCTGTTCGTGGCGGAAGCTTACACCGGCACCGTGCTGCGGGCATTCGAGGAGCAGCTGGAAGCCGCCATCGCGCTAGCCTTCTTTATCCCCTTGTTGATTGGGACTGGCGGTAACAGCGGCACCCAGATCACCACCACCATAGTACGTGCCATGGCGGTCGGGGAGGTGAGTCTGCGCAATCTCGGCACCGTGCTGAAAAAGGAGCTCTCCACCGGTCTGCTCATCTCGGGGGCCATTGCCATGGCGGCCTGGGTACGGGCATGGAGTCTCGGCGTCGGTCCCCAGATTGGCATGGTGGTGACCTTTACCATCATCGCCATCGTGCTCTGGAGTGCCACGGTCGCATCCATTATTCCCATGGTGCTGCGTCGTTTCCGCATCGATCCGGCGGTGGTCTCTGCACCCTTCATCGCGACGCTGGTGGATGGTACCGGCCTTATCATCTACTTCGAGATGGCCAAGCTGTTGTTGCCCGAGTTGCAGTAACCGGGAGATTGAGATGCAAAAGGCAGCCAGTGGGCTGCCTTTTGCATTTATCTTTCCGGTTTAGCCGAGTTGGAACAACAGTGGCCAGCCCTGCTCCTGGCAATAACGATGCTCTTTCTCCAGATTCTGCATCAGGAGACGGTTCTCCTCGCACCAGTCAATCGGCAGGGTCACGACCAGCTGATCCCCTTGTACCGCGACTTTCCACTCGGGCAGCAGGTTGTCCTGGCGCTTGTGGTGAGCGGCGACTGCGAGGCGCAAGATGCGGATGCAACGCAGCACCGTTTGCATGTCGTGGTTGGGCAGGGGAGGCAGCTCGGAGAGCTTGAGCCCCTTGCGCTGAAAGCGTACCAGCGCTGCCAGCAGCGCCTGATCGTCCTGGTTGAAGCCAGGCAGGTCGGTGTGTTGCAGGATATAGGCGGAGTGGCGATGAATGCCGCTGTAGTTGATGGCAAGGCCGATTTCGTGCAGCCGCGCTGCCCAGCCGAGGATGGCGCGATAGGGCTCAATCTCCATCTGCCAGGGCTCTTGCAGGGCATCAAACAGGGTCAGCACGCTCTGCTCAACCCGGGCTGCTTGTTTGCGGTCCATCCGGTAGTGGGTGCCGAGCGCCTGCGCGGTACGCTCGCGAATATCGTGGTGCTGCAAGCGTTCCTCGAATTCATAAAGCAACCCTTCGCGCAGCGCACCATCGGAGTAGTCGAGCCGCTCGATGGGCAGCGAGGTAAACAGCCCGAGCAGGATGGCGACCGCAGCGGCAAACACCTCCTGACGCTCCTCGGTAAGCCCGACCAGTTTGAGGTTATCGACTCGCTTGCGCTCAATCATCAGCGCCTTGAGCCGCTCCAGCCCCTCCAGCGTAATGCTGCCGTCAGTCAGCCCTTCCCCCTGCAGCACGTCGCGCACGGTACGAATGGAGCCTGAGCTGCCAAGGCAGCTCTGCCAGCCCAGCTTGCGGTACTGGTTGACGATGGGGGCGAGTTGGTGCTGCGCCTCTAGCACGGCATTGGTGAAGTGTTTGTCGCTCAGCTTGCCGCTGGCGAAGAAGCTTTGGGTAAAGCTGACGCAGCCCATCTTGCGACTGGTGAGGGCCTTGTGTTCAAACCCTTCACCGATGATGAGTTCGGTGCTGCCGCCACCGATATCGATCACCAGTACCTGACCCTCGATATGCTGGGTATGGGCGACACCCTGATAGATGAGGCGCGCTTCTTCCTGCCCGCTGATGATCTCGATGGGGTGGTTGAGCACCTTGGCTGCTTCACTCACAAATTCGCGGGCGTTGCTGGCACGGCGCAATGTGTAGGTACCGGCGATGCGGATCTGATCCGGTTTGATGTTGGTGAGCCGCTCGGCAAACAGCGACAGGCAGGCGAGACCGCGTTCCATCGCCTCCGGGCTCATGCGTTTTTGCTCATCCATCCCTTCCGCCAGCCGCACTCGCTCCTTGATGCGATCGACGATGCGAAAACGCCCTTCGCTCAGATGGGCGATCACCATATGAAAACTGTTGGAGCCGAGATCCACGGCGGCATAGAGACTATTGTCCATTGTTTGACTCGATACGTTTGAGATAGTCGTAAATCGCCACCTGAGAGCGGATCTTGCGGCGGTTGCCCCGCTTCACATATTCGTTCTGCTGGTCGGCATCAATGACCCGCGCCTTGCAGGTATCACTCAGTTGTAGTTCGAGAATGTCCATGATGCGCTGCTTGAGCCGCTCATCATAAATGGGGGTGCCCACCTCAATACGGCCGTCGATATTGCGGCTCATCCAGTCAGCGCTGGAGATATAGAGCTGGGGGTTGCCCTTGTTGTGGAACACCATCACCCGCGGGTGCTCGAGGAAGCGGTCGATGATGCTGATCACCTTGATGTTGTCACTGAGGCCAGGTACGCCCGGACGCAGGGCGCACATGCCACGGATGATCATCTGGATCGGTACACCCGCCTGCCCGGCGGCATAGAGGCGGTTGATGAGATCCTTGTCCACCAGATTGTTGATCTTGAGGATGATGCCGCTCGGCTGGCCCGCCTTGGCGTTGGAGAGCTCGTTGTCGATGAGGCGATAGAGCTGACGGCGGCTGTTGATGGGGGAGACCAGCAGGTGGTTGAATTTGTAACGCTTATAGGGGTACTCGATGTATTCAAACACCCCTTCCACTTCGGCGGTGATATCCGGATTGCGGGTCAGCAGCGAGAAGTCGGTGTAGATCTTGGCGGTCTTCTCGTTGAAGTTGCCGGTGCCGATATGGGCGTAGCGCACCGCCTCGCCATTTTCGTGGCGGGTGATGAGGCAGAGCTTGGAGTGGATCTTGAGGCTCGGCACCCCGAACACCACCTTGACCCCGGCATCGGTAAGGATATTGGCCCAGTCGATGTTGGCCGCTTCGTCGAAACGGGCGCGCAGCTCGACCACCACGGTCACCTTCTTGCCGTTGTTGGCGGCATCGATGAGGGAGTGGATGATCCGCGACTTCTTGGCCACCCGATAAATGTTGATGCGAATGGCGCTGACCGCCGGATCGAACGCCGCCTGGCGCACCAGCTCGGTGAAATGGTGGAACTTGTGGTACGGGTAGTAGAGCAGGATATCCTGCTTGGTAATCGCATCGAAGGCGTTGACGAAGCCGTCAAAATCGCGGCAATCGAGGGCCGGCAGCTTGGGGTTTTCCAGATAGTCACGGCCCACGTTGGGGAAGCCAATGAAATCCTTGAAGTTGTGGTAACGCCCGCCCGGCATGATGGCATCGTAGGAGCTGATCTGCAGCTTGAGCTTGAGGAAGCTTATCATGGCAGCAGGCATCTCCCGCTCGTAGACGAAGCGCACCGGCATGGCGGTGAGGCGCTGCTTCAAGCCGTCACTCATCTTGTCCACCAGGCTCAAGTCCAGCTGGTCGGAGAGATCATATTCTGCATCCCGGGTCAGCTTCACCGCATAGGCGGCAATCTCGTCGTAGTCGAAGAAGCCTTTGAAGATCTCGTCGAGGCAGAAGCGGATGACGTTATCCAGAATGATGATCTGCTTCTTGCGGCGGGTCCCTTCCGGCGGCAGCTGGAAGAAGCGGGGCAGGTCGTCGGTCGGCACTTCCACCAGAGCGTACTGGATCACCTGACCGTTCTTCTTCATCTCGATGGCCAGATAGGTGTACTCATCCTTGAGGAATTTGACCGGATTGACCTCTTTGTTGAGCAGGATCGGGATGATGTGGCGCAGCACCTTCTCCTTGAAGAAGACCCGCAGCCACTTCTGAATGGCATCGGAGAGCTGGTTCTCGTTGACCAGAAAGATGTTGTGGCGAGCGAGCGCAATCAACAGCTCTTTATAGGTGTTGTCGAACGCTTCACCGAGCGCCATCACTTTTTGCTGGATGGCGCGCAGCAGCACTTTTGCTTCATCGTCGCCACCATGTACTTCATTGATGAGGATGCGGCGCTTGACGTCCGATACCCGTACCTTGAAGAACTCATCCTGGTTGGAGGAGAAGATCCCCAGAAAACGAACCCGCTCGATGAGGGGCACCGTCTTGTCCATTGCCTCTTGCAACACCCGTTCATTGAATGAGAGCCAGCTCAGCTCTTTCTCTTCATACTGCTTGTCGGTGCTCATCTTGTGCCTCTGTTTCAGGTCGCGTCTGCGCGGCAGTTATGGCGTTAATATATGACAAATAAATGACAGTATTGTTACTGCTCGCTGAACGCTTCGTCGATGTCGACGACCAGATCGTCGGAGAGGGATTCCAGCGCGGTGATAAGCGTATCCATCGCGAGCCCGTCGGGCAGGGCTACCAGCGCATGGGCATAGAAGAGCGGGGCGCCGGAGTGGGGAGCCGGTTCACAGCCAGTGGTGAGATCGGCCACATTGATCTCGAGCTGACGCAGGATGCTGGCTACTTCATGGACGATGCCGGGGCGGTCGTTGCCGGTCACCGTCATCATGACTTGATGGGCTGGCTCGGTGGTCGGTGTCCCTTCGGCAAAGCTGATGGTCAGACCCGGTAGCATGGCCAGTGCTTCGCACAGGCTGCGATAGTGCTCATCGGGGACAGAGACATGGAGAATACCGGCAAACTGGCCCGCCAGTTCGCTCATGGCGCTGCCCAGCCAGTTGCCCTGCTCGCGGCTGATGACTGCTGCCAGACTCTCGACGATCCCGGGTTTGTCTGCACCGATCACGGTGACCACCAATTGCTTTTGCATCCTGCTCTCCTTGAAATGGGATTTCTTGCTCTATCCCTATTGTGCCTGCTGGGGCTGGTCATATGAACCCCCGCCTGCTGACAAATAGATAAAAAGACGGGACTTTTCACTTTCTATACACGGGTCTGCTGCCTTGCTCCGTGGCGGCTGTGGTAAAGTAATTCCCCTTTCGTGTCGTGAAATGGATCGTGCTCTCATGAATACCCTTGTCCTATCGGGATTGTTGTTGCTGGCGCTGCTTGTGCTGGCGATCTTCTGGAGCAGAGGCAGACAGCAAAAGCGCCTGCCCTATGATATGCAGGAGACCCTGTTCAGTCCCGCCGAGCGCTCCTTTCTCGGGGTGCTGGATCTGGCGGTGGGTGACAAGGCCCGGGTCTTTGCCAAGGTGCGGGTGGCTGATGTGCTGACGCCGCAGGCCGGGATCGGCAAAAGCAAATGGCAGCAGTACTTCAACAAGATCAGCGCCAAGCATTTCGACTATCTGCTTTGCCACCCCGCTGATCTCTCCTTTATCTGTGCCATCGAACTCGATGACAGCTCCCACCGTCACCAGAAGCGCAAGGCGCGGGATCTCTTTCTGAAAACCGCCTGCGACAGCGCCGGACTGCCGTTGCTGCAGATCCCGGCAAGTGCCAGCTATCTGGTGGAAGAGCTGCGCGAACAGATCCTGCCACTGCTGGTCAAAACCAGCGAACCATTGATCGATGATCTGCCGCACGGGGCGCGGCGCGAGCCGACGTTCAATCCTCTGTTGCTGGACGGCGTGGATGTCGGTGCCGGGATGCGTGGCCGCAATGCCCATGCCGAGGCCATCTCGCCTGCGTCGCTCCACGAGCCCGCCATCCAGGTCAAGGGGATGGTGGAGGCGCCACAGAGTGAGGGGGAGTTGGTCGATAGCC
Organism: Aeromonas sp. 604176; assembly: GCF_049170755.1. Taxonomy (NCBI): domain Bacteria; kingdom Pseudomonadati; phylum Pseudomonadota; class Gammaproteobacteria; order Aeromonadales; family Aeromonadaceae; genus Aeromonas; species Aeromonas sp. 604176. The sequence continues at coordinate 7,637 of NZ_JAAKNE010000026.1, read as the reverse complement.
TGTTCGCCGATGTGGAAGATGATGAAGAGCACGAGGTACACCACTGCCCTCGTTGTGATGCACCTCTGGTGGAGCGGGAGGCGAAAAAAGGCCCCCACGCCGGTCGACTCTTCCTGGCCTGTAGTCGTTTTCCCGCGTGTCGTTATGCGGCGCCGCATCACCACCACAGCCACTGAGTTCATCTGACCGTATTGCATGCTGCCCTCTGACGAGGGCAGTTTTCTTTCCGCCATTGGCGGCGTTTGCTAGCGGCGCCAATGCAGAAAATTCCTCGGCAAAATTTATCTAATCTCCCGTTTCTATCGATACACTTAGCCTGAATACGACAATTTTTGACAATGTGTCGGTTTTTTGGCACTTTGTGTGCCTGCAAAAAGACAGTCAGTAGCTGTTTTATTACTAAATAAAACAATAAGTTAGTTCAGGATATCGCGAGGGATGGATATGGTGGAGATGGGCGTGTTGATTGTTGATGCCGATGCGCAGCGGCGCCAGCAGTTGGGAACCGTGCTCACGTTTATGGGGATCCTGTGGCAGGATGTCGCAGAAGGGGACCTGGATGTCGCCATCGAATCTTCTGGCCCACTGCAAGGGGTGCTGGTGGGTGAACTGGCAGGTCGCACCTTGCCCGAGTTACTTGCCGCTTTCCCTCGTACCCCCTTTATCTCGCTGGTTGAGGCGGAACTGCCCAACAGCAACTTTATCGGTGTTGCCCAAGCCCCCTTTACCTATGAGTCGCTGACTCGTCACCTGCACTTCTGTCAGGCTTTTGTCTCTCTCCATCCCCGTCAACAGACCCACGACAAGGGGCAGACGTTGCTGCGTTTGCTGGTGGGCAAAGGGAAGGGGATCCAGGAGGTTCGCCGCCTCATCAGCCAGGTGGCCGAGACCGATGCCAACGTGCTGATCCTTGGTGAATCGGGAACCGGCAAAGAAGTGGTGGCCCGTGCCATTCACGAACTCTCGGCCCGCAGTAGTGGCCCCTTTGTGCCTATCAACTGTGGTGCCATTCCTGCCGAGTTGCTTGAGAGCGAACTGTTCGGTCACGAGAAGGGAGCCTTTACCGGCGCCATCGCAGCTCGTCGCGGTCGTTTCGAGCTGGCGCAGGGGGGCACTCTGTTCCTCGACGAGATTGGCGACATGCCGATGCCGATGCAGGTCAAACTGCTGCGGGTATTGCAGGAGCGGCTGTTCGACAGGGTCGGTGGCGGCAAGCCCATTCAGGCCGATGTGCGCATCATTGCGGCGACCCATCGGGATCTGGAGGCATTGATCCGCAGTCAGGGTTTTCGTGAAGATCTCTACTACCGCCTCAACGTCTTCCCCATTGAGACCCCGCCACTGCGGGATCGCATCGATGACATTCCGCTGCTGCTGCAGGAGTTGCTCAACCGTCACGCGGAGCAGCACCACAGTGTGATCCGTCTGACCCAGCGGGCGCTGGAGTCGCTGATGCAGTACCCCTGGCCGGGCAATGTGCGCGAGCTTTCCAACCTGCTGGAGCGGCTGCTTATCCTCTACCCGCAACAGATCGTCGATGTGGCGGATCTGCCGAGTCGTTATCGTCTGTTGCCGAGCGAGCCGCGGGATGAGCGGCTGACCGAGATGGATGAGCGGGATGCGCTGGCGGCGGTGTTCCAGGAGCCGCCGGAGCTGGATCACCCCCTCGCCTCTGCCCGCACCATGCAACTGCCGGAGGAGGGGGTCAATCTCAAGGAGATGCTGGCCGACCTTGAAGTGGAGCTGATCCGCCAGGCGCTGGAGTCGCAGGACGGGGTGGTGGCCCGCGCCGCCGATCTGCTCGGCATGCGCCGTACCACCTTGGTAGAGAAGATGAAAAAGTACGGGATGAGCAAGGACGTTTAAGGGTCAAAGCCTTGACGTTAACATGCAATCTATTGTTTTAATTAACATATTTTAGTGGCATGGAAATTGAATGACCTGACCCAATAGCCAGTTTGAGGTCAGGTTTATGACGATCCAGCAGCAGGACATGCCACTCCAGTCCCACGAAGTGAGCCAGCTCTATGCCATCTTCAAGGCGCTCCCCACCGGGGTGTTGCTGCTTGACGGGGCTGGGGTGGTCACCCGCGCGAATCCGGCAGCCATCTCCCTGCTGGGGGAGCCGTTGGAAGGAGAGCTCTGGCGCCGCATCATTGCCCGCTGTTTTGAACCACGTGAGGATGATGGCCACGAGATCTCCCTGCGCGATGGACGACGGGTCCAGCTTTCTACCCAGCCGCTGCCGGATCAGAGCGGCCAGCTGGTCTTTATCAATGACCTCACTGAAACCCGCAAGCTTCAGGATCGCATCAACCACATGAAGCGGCTGTCGGCGCTGGGCAATATGGCGGCTTCGCTCGCCCACCAGATCCGCACTCCGCTCTCCGCCGCCATGCTCTATGCCGCCAACCTGGCCAACCGTACCCTCAAGCCGGAGTCCCGCAGCCAGTTTCAGCAAAAGCTGATGGCCCGCCTCCAGGATCTGGAGAAGCAGATCAACGACATCCTGCTGTTTGCCCGCAATGGCGACAATCAGGTGGTCACCCCCATCTCGGTACAGGGCTTGCTGGCTGAAGTGCAGGCTGGTGCCGAGGCTTTCTGTCAGCAACAGGGCTGCGAACTGCACATAGAGGCGCCGGAGCCCGATCTCTGCCTGCTGGCCAACAGCAGCGCACTGGCGGGCGCCATCAACAACCTGATCGCCAATGCCCAGCAGGCGGGGGCCACGTCACTCTTGGTCAGCGCGGTGCGCAGTGGTGTCCGGGTGGAGATGCGTGTCATCGACAATGGCAAGGGGATCCCTTCTCACCTGCTTGGTCAGGTATTCGAACCCTTCTTTACCACCCGCTCCCAAGGCACTGGCCTCGGGCTGGCGGTGGTGCAATCCGTCGTGCGTGCCCATCAGGGGGAGGTCGGTGTGGCCTCGGTTCCCGGTGAAGGCACCTGTTTTACTCTGTCGTTCCCCCTGCATCAGCAGCAGGTGCAACTTGGAGGTGCAGCATGAGCCTTGTTAAGGAGCTGTGCCTGCCGAGAGGGAGCCATATCAATGCGGCCAGGTTGGCTGTCGTGGGAGGTGTAGCATGACTCAGGCCCGGATCCTGGTTGTAGAAGATGACAATGGCCTGCGCGAAGCGCTGGTGGATACCCTTTTGCTCGGCGGTTATGAGTGCCGCGAAGCGGACAGCGGCGAGCGTGCTCTGCTGGCCCTCTCCCGTCAGCCGTTTGACATGGTGATCTCCGATATCCAGATGGGGGGAATGGACGGCCTCACCCTGCTGGCTACCATCCGCCAGCAATATCCGCAGATACCTGTGTTGCTGATGACCGCCTACGCCAATATCGACGGCGCGGTGCGCGCCATGCGCGAAGGGGCCATCGACTATCTGGCCAAGCCCTTTTCGCCGGAGGTGCTGCTCAATCAGGTCAGCCGCTATGTGCCTGCTCAGAAGGTGGAAAAACGTGCCGTGGTCTACGGGGATCCCAAAACTGCCGAGCTGTTCCAGCTGGCGACCCGGGTGGCCAGAAGCGAAGCGACCGTGATGGTGACCGGCCCGAGCGGGACGGGTAAAGAGGTGCTGGCCCGTTACATTCACGACAACTCCAGCCGCGCCGAGCAGCCTTTCGTCGCCATCAACTGCGCCGCCATTCCGGAAAACATGCTGGAGGCAACCCTGTTTGGCTACGAGAAGGGAGCCTTCACTGGTGCGGTACAGGGGTGCCCGGGCAAGTTCGAGCAGGCGCAGGGGGGCACCTTGCTGCTTGACGAGATCACCGAGATGGATCAGGGGCTGCAAGCCAAGTTGCTGCGGGTGTTGCAGGAGAAAGAGGTGGAGCGGCTCGGCAGTCGCAAGATGATCCCGCTGGATGTGCGGGTCATCGCTACCAGCAACCGGGATTTGAAAAAAGCGGTGCAGGATGGCCTGTTCCGCGAAGATCTCTACTATCGCCTCAACGTCTTCCCGCTGCGATGGTCTGCCCTGAGTGAGCGGCCCGGCGACATTCTGCCGCTGGCGGAGCACCTGCTGGCCCTGCATGCCAGCCAGCAAGGGCTGCCCACCCCGCAGCTGGAGCCGCAGGCGCGCGAGCGGCTGCTCTCTCATCCCTGGCCCGGCAATGTGCGGGAGCTGGATAACGTGGTACAGCGTGCCCTGATCCTTAGCCCCGACGGGGTCATTGATTGTGACCACCTCATTCTGGAAGAGCTGGACGAGCAGGAGATGGAGTTTGTCAGCGTGGAGCGCAGCTATGGCGGCGATCGCCTCGGCAGCGAGCTCAAGCAGCAGGAGCACCAGATCATTCTCGACACCCTGCAAGAGTGCAACGGCAGTCGCAAGGATGTGGCCGACCGGCTCGGGATCAGCCCGCGCACCCTGCGCTACAAGTTGGCCCAGATGCGGGATGCCGGCATCGACTTGCCCGCCTGAATCAGGCTGGTGCCTCAATAGAGGGATGTATCACTGTGTGGGAACCGTCATGGTCTTGATGACGGCTCTCGATTATCATAGGGCCCTTGGCGTTTTGAGCCGGGGCCTTGTTTTTATTGGTAAAACAGGGAATCGCGCCGTTATAAAGGGACCCTTATGATCTCTCATCGAAAATTGGAAACCGTACTGAACCACCTGCTCGAACCCCACGCCATCAAGGATTACTGCCCCAATGGCCTGCAAGTGGAGGGGCGCGAGCGCATTCGCAAGGTGGTGACCGGTGTCACCGCCAGTCAAGCCCTCATCGATGCCGCCGTGGCTGCCGATGCCGATGCCATTCTGGTTCACCACGGCTACTTCTGGAGCGGTGAGCCGGCCCAGATCACCGGTATGAAGCAGCGCCGCATCAAGACCCTGCTGGTCCACGATATCAACCTGTTTGCCTACCACTTGCCACTGGATGTCCATCCCGAGGTGGGCAATAACGCCCAGCTCGCCAAGCTGCTCGATATCAAGGTGCGTCGCGGTCTGGAGCCGTGGAATAGCAAGAGCGTCGCCATGGTGGGCAAGCTGGAAGAGCCGATGAGTGGCGCCGACTTTGCCAAGCTGATTGTCGAGCGCCTTGGTCGTGAGCCGCTCCACTGTGGCGACAGCGGCCCCGAGCTGATCCGTTCCGTGGCTTGGTGCACCGGCGGCGGTCAGAGCTACATCAATCTGGCGGCGGAGCAGGGCATCGATGCCTTTATCTCTGGCGAAGCCTCCGAGCAGACCATTCACACCGCTCGCGAGATGGGGATGCACTTCTACGCCGCTGGCCATCACGCCACCGAGCGTTATGGTGTCAAGGCGCTGGGGGAGTGGCTGGCGACCGTGCATGGGCTGGATGTCACCTTTATCGATATCGACAATCCGGTCTAGGGTCGCTTGGCCGCCTAGCGGCGTAATCGGACCTGACCTAAGCCATCGTGAGGTAGGTAGAAATGACAAGGGAGGCCTAAGCCTCCCTTGTTGTATCTGACATGCAGTTGTTAGCGGTTACTCGCAGGCGTAACCCGCGGCACCCAGCAAGGTGCCATCCAGTTGTACGGCGCCATCAACCATCTGCAGCCTGCCTTCGCAGAACCAGCGTACCACCAGCGGATAGATGCTGTGCTCCTGCGCCTGTACCCGTGCCGCTACCTCGTCCGCACTGTCTCCTTCAAAGATGGGCACACGGGCCTGCAGGATCACCGGGCCACCATCCAGCTCTTCGGTCACGAAGTGGACACTGGCGCCGTGTTCACTGTCACCGGCATCTATGGCGCGCTGGTGGGTGTGCAGGCCCTGATACTTGGGCAGCAGGGAGGGGTGGATATTGATCATTCGCCCGGCGAAATGGCGCACCAGATCGCCGCTCAATATCCGCATAAACCCGGCCAGTACCACCAGATCCGGCTGATAATCTGCCATCAGCGCCAGCAGGGCGGCGTCATACTTCTCCCGGCTGGCAAACTGCTGCTGGGCCAGAATGGAGGTCGCCACGCCTGCTTCTTTGGCGCGAACCAGACCATAGGCATCGGCCTTGTTGCTGATGACGCCGACCACTTCACCGGCAATCTTGCCGCTGGCGCAGTGGTCGAGGATCGCCTGCAGGTTGCTGCCGCTGCCGGAGATTAGGACGAGGATCCGCATCATTTGATGACGACCTGCTCCTCACCGTCGGCTGCCTTGGCGATATGACCGATGTGCCATGCATTTTCGCCTTCCGCCTTGAGCAGGGTCAGCGCCTTATCCAGCTGGTTGGCGGGCAGGGCGATGATCATGCCGACACCACAGTTGAAGGTGCGATACATCTCGTGACGGGTGACGTTGCCAGCCTGCTGCAGCCAGCTGAACACCGTCGGCCACTGCCAGCTCTGCTCATCGATCACCGCTTGAGTGTTGGCAGGCAGTACGCGGGGGATATTCTCCCAGAAGCCACCGCCGGTGATGTGGGAGAGGGCGTGGATCTCGCACTCCTTGATGAGCTTGAGCACAGGTTTCACATAGATGCGGGTCGGCTCCAGCAGGGCGTTGGCCAGGGTGGTGTCCCCCAGCGGCTGATGCACGTCTGCTTTGGAGACTTCCAGAATTTTACGGATCAGGGAGAAGCCGTTGGAGTGAGGGCCGCTGGCGGCCAGGGCGATCAGGGCATCCCCTTCACCGACCTTGCTGCCGTCGATGATTTCGCTCTTCTCCACCACACCGACGCAGAAACCGGCGATGTCGTAGTCTTCCCCTTCATACATACCCGGCATCTCGGCAGTCTCGCCGCCCACCAGGGCACAGCCTGACTTCTCGCAACCGGCACCGATCCCGGTGACCACCGCGGCCGCGGTGTCCACGTCCAGCTTGCCGGTCGCATAGTAGTCGAGGAAGAACAGCGGCTCGGCGCCCTGTACGATCAGGTCATTGACGCACATGGCCACCAGATCGATGCCCACGGTGTCGTGCTTCTTCAGGTCGATGGCCAGCCGCAGCTTGGTGCCCACACCATCGGTACCGGAGACCAGTACCGGCTCCTTGTAGCCCGCAGGGATTTGACACAAGGCCCCAAAGCCGCCAAGACCACCAAGGACTTCAGGACGACGAGTGCGCTTTGACACGCCCTTGATACGTTCAACCAGTGCATTGCCGGCATCGATATCTACGCCAGCATCCTTGTAGCTCAGTGAGGTTTTGTCAGTCACGAGTATTCCCCGTCATGTAAAGAAGTGGAGGGTAAAATTCGGGGCGTATTCTAACAGTGGCGGTGAAAAACCAGAAAGGAAATCGTTTGCGCGTTTTTGCGCGGAAATGCTCTACAAGCGGTGGCTTTTGTTGTATGATTCCGCGATTTTTTTGCGGCAGGTTAGAGGAGATAATAATGAAAGTCGTTGAAGTCAAACACCCCCTGGTCAAACACAAGATCGGTCTGATGCGTGAAGGCGATATCAGCACCAAGCGTTTCCGTGAACTGGCCAAAGAAGTGGGCAGTTTGTTGACCTATGAAGCGACCTCTGACTTCGAAACCGAGAAGGTTATCATCGATGGCTGGAATGGGCCAGTAGAAGTTGACCAGATCAAAGGCAAGAAGGTAACCGTCGTACCCATCCTGCGTGCCGGCCTTGGCATGATGGATGGCGTGCTGGAGCACATGCCGAGCGCCCGCGTCAGCGTGGTCGGTATCTACCGCGATGAAGAGACCCTGCA